>DAOWEE010000367.1 GCA_030638625.1 Methanosarcinales archaeon | reverse complement strand
CATCGCCACAGAACCGACCCCCCAGCCCCTGCTACGCAAATTCATTGGCGGCAAAGGCCTGGCAGCCCACTATCTGTACCAGGAGAACCCGCCCGGGTGCGACCCACTATCCCCCGACAACCTGCTTGCAATCATGAATGGGCCCCTGACCGGCGCCCCTGTAACAAATTGCGTCAACTTCTCGGTGTGTGCCAAAAGCCCACTTACCGGCACCTGGAACGACAGTCACTGCAATGGCTGGTGGGGGCCGGAACTACGATATGCCGGGCATATGGGGTTGCTCATCAGTGGCAGGTCCCAGTCACCTGTGTACATCAACATCATTGATGGCAGGGTGGAGATACTGGATGCCAGTGACCTGTGGGGCATGGACACCTTTTCAGTCCAGGCAGAGTTGAAAGCACGACATTCTTCTGACCGTGAAGCCCGGGTGCTTACAATCGGCCCGGCTGGGGAGCGCATGGCAAAACTAGCTGGCGTATTTGCTGAGAACCGTACTGCTGCCCGCGGCGGCCTGGGTGCGGTCATGGGCAGCAAGCAGCTGAAAGCGGTTGTGGTCACCGGACATGGAAAATATGAGCCAGCTGACCCTCCTACCTTCAGGTCGGTGAGGCAGAGGATAAATGAAAAGGTGAGGAACAGCAGCGGTGTTGACAATCTCAGGAAGATGGGCACTGCCGAACTGGTGGAGGTGGTGAACGAGACCGGGGGCTGGAGCAATCGCAACTACACGATTGGACGGGATGATAATCTGTGTAAACGGCTTGATGGCTTCGCCATCAAGGACCTATTGTGGGACGGTGGAGCCCGGCGCCGGCCATGCCCGGGTTGTGCCATTCAGTGCAGCCATCTGGCAGTGGTACAGGAGGGACCGTATCGCGGGTTGACACACGACGGCCCTGAATTTGAATCCATCACGCTGCTGGGTTCCAATTGCGGTATCGATGATCCGGCAGTGGTCACGGCAGCTGAGCACTTATGTGACAAATACGGGCTTGACAGCATGAGTACTGGCAGTACCATCGCTTTTTTGATGGAATGTTATGAACGGAGTCTTATCAGTAAAGACGATACAGGCGGACTGGAGTTGACCTTCGGAAACAGCGATGCGTTAATAGAAGCTATACATATGATGGGAAGGGGAGAAGGCGCACTTGCTTTTGCCTCAGACGGTACCAGGGATGCTGCTCTGGGTATCGGGCAGGGTTCAGTGGATTTTGCCATGAACGTCAAGGGGTTGGAAATTCCCGCATACCTGCCCCAGACCGCTAAAGGCCAAGCCCTTGCCTATGCAGTATCGGACCGGGGGGCGTGTCATTTGCGTCCCTGGACCTACGGGAAAGAAGTGCTGGGCTGGGGCGGGCACATGGACCCCATGATGACAGCTGGAAAAGGTGAGATGGTCTGGGACGGGCAGCAGCGCAACGCCATATATGATTCAGTGGGCATATGCAAATTTATCACCTATGTGTCCGGCCCGGATGAACTACATGAACTCTATGTGGCAGCCACCGGATTTGATATGGACCATAGCGAGTTCGATCTGGCAGGCAGGCGGGTGGCAGTGCTGACCCGTGCTTTCAATAACAGGGAAGGTCTTGACAGGAGACATGATACCTTGCCTGCAAGGGTGACTACGCAGGGCAAGCAACCCGTAACGGGCGCAGAACTGGATGCTATGCTGGATGAATTTTACGCATCAGCGGGTTTTACAAAAGAAGGACTTGTGCCTGAGTCCCTGCTTGTGGAACTGGGCATACAGTCCTGAAACAATTAATAGTTGGAATAGCCAGATTTTATTATGTCATTATGGACTTCAGTTCTTCCACCAGGCTCTGCTGAATGGAAGAAGTGCGGTCGCCTCCGCATACGCATCCCCTGATGCCGATAATATCTGGACCAATCTGGTTTAATGCATCCATATCTTCGAATTTGATAGTACCTGCAATTGCGGTTTGAAGTCCCAGGTCCTTGGCCGAGCTCACGAAACTGGAGAGTTCATCATTGGTCATGAATTCAAAAGTAGAACGCCCGTCCTTAATGCCAGTATCCATCATAACCACATCTGCTCCGCACTCAGCACAGACAGAAGGCAGTTCACTAACAGGAATAGAATTGATACGCTTATAATCTGAATAGCCGGAAATAACCACTTTCCTTGTCGGGTCGTAGTCTTTTACTGACTTGACCACATGTTCGACCATGTCAAGAGCCTGTTCCCTGGTCTGGATGTCGTATAATCCTACCTTAACGTATTCAGCACCGGCCACGGCAGCACCAAGGGCTGCAAGCGATGCGGTACCGGGTTTGTAATTCATATCCCCTATGGTGGCACTAATGGGCCGTATTGAGTTCACTGCTTCCTTCACAGACCTGATAACCCAGGGAAAGTTAGCGCCCAAGCTACCTTCTTTTGGGTTCTTGACATCAATGATATCCGCTCCCCCGTTAGCTGCTGCTTTTGCCTCTTCTGTATTGATGGGACTGACCAGTAGTTTCATGTTCAATTACCTCTATGTCCTTGAAATGTGATACTGCGTTATCGTAATATATATGTTGCGATATTGACCACTTTATTTTTTCATAACAATATACTTTATATATAACGAAAAACCATACTGGCAGTGACAGCAGGTATTGTAAATAGCCAAATAAAAAATCCATATCTATTCATGTTTCGCGTAATATTTGTACTTGATATCTTAGACGGGCAGGTCGTGCATGCCGTAAAGGGAGAGCGGGAAAAATACGGCCCCATCCATAATTTTAGCAAGGTCTGTGAGACATCGGACCCACTTGGTATTGTAGATAAACTGGTGCCCAGTGAGGTATATATTGCTGACCTGAACCGGCTTGGGAACTGTGGAAACAATGACGAGGTCGTAAAACAGACTGGCTGGAAGAGCAAGTCAATGCTTGACCTTGGCGCATATACCATAGATGATGTGCACCAGGGGCATGAGCTGGCTGATTCCATTGTCCTTGGTACTGAAACCGCCACTATTGACCTACTTGAGAGTGCGACTGCTTTTTATCCCAGGTCCATTAATATGAGTATCGATATCAAGGCCGGCCAGATATTGACCCATGAGACGGCATTTAAGCTGCCGCCCATCGAACTGATACAGATGTTGAACAATTATGACATCAATGACCTGATCATCCTGGAACTTAGCAAAGTGGGAACCTCTAGCGGTATTAATACTGAATTTTTACAGCAGGTGGTGGACCACAGCGATCATAACATACTGCTGGGCGGGGGTGTCAGGGATATGGACGATATCAGCCTACTGAAAGATGTAGGGCTGGAAGGTGTCCTGGTGGCAACTGCGGTACATAACGGCGCACTGCCCCTGGATTTAATACAGTGATACTGTATGATTATTCAATTATTCAGTAGTTTAACGCAGTAAGTCGCTTGACCAGTTCGTCAGAGTCCAGTATTTCCTGCTCTCCTGATTCCATATCCTTCAGAGCCACCTTGTTTTTTGCAACTTCATCTTCGCCTATTATCACGGCCCATCTGGCACCCACATTATTGGCAAATTTCAGTTGAGCCCCAAAACTCCGACCCATGACGTCCACATCGACTATCATGTGTTCACGCAGGGTTTTAGCAATCTGCATTCCTTCTTTGCGGGTTTCATCAAAGCAGACCACGACAACCCGGCTCTCTTCAGGAGGCTGGGCAGTACACACTTCCATGACCCTGTCAAAACCGAGTGCGAAACCTGTGGATTCGATATCCTTGCCGCCGAACAGGTGTGCCAGCCTGTATGACCCGCCGCCGCAAACCTGATTCTGTGCTCCCAGCCCGCTACTGTAAATCTCGAAGACCATGCCTGTGTAGTAGTCCAGTCCCCTGGCAATGCCGAAATTTACTGTATAGTCCAGGCCGTGGATGTTAAGCAGGTCCAGTAGTGCCTGGAAGGTTTCCAGTTCTTCGATGTCGCCCAGCAGCCGTTTTGCCTCCTGCACGGCATCGCTGCCTGTCAGTCCTATGAGTTCGAAAAGTTTTTCCCTCATCCCGATATCGGCATCTATCTCTTCCAGGTAATCTTCCAGGCCCTTGTCGTCTTTCTTGTCAACCAGCCGCATTATCTGGCCCTGGGTTGCAGTATCCAGTCCTGTGAACAGGGTCCTGATGATACCAAGGTGTCCGACATGGAGCTCGCCGTCCGCGCCTGCATCTTCAAGCATGTGGGAGGCCAGGGCTATAACTTCGGCTTCGGCCTCTGGCCTGGGGCTGCCGATGACCTCAGCACCGAACTGCCAGAATTCCCTGAACCGCCCCTTCTGGGGGCGCTCGTACCTGAAACAGTTGTCGAAATAGTAGAGTTTGACTGGTTTTGGTGCGCGCTGGAGTTCGTTGACGTACATCCTGAGGACGGGTGCGGTGAGTTCGGGGCGCAGGGCTATTTCCCGGTCGCCTTTGTCTGTGAAGTTGTATATCACGCCCAGGATGCCTTCGCCAGATTTGACGGTGAATAGTTCGAGGTGCTCGAATGTGGGGGTCTTTATTTCATTGTAGCCCCAGTTGCGTGCGGTTGAGCGCAGTTTAGTTTCGATGTACCTGCGCTTTCGGGTGTCGTCGGGGAGGAAGTCCCTGGTTCCTCTGGGTCTGTTGATTTTCATGTGTGGGTCTCCGTTGTTTTGGGGTGATTAGGATGTTATGTGAAATAGGTTTTGTTGTGTGATTTGTAATTTTGGTGGATTCATGTTGAACAGCCTCTATTCTCTCCATAAGTTCATCATAATACTGATGTGAATTCGCTACACTTAGGCAGAGAATACGACAAAATTTTGTGGCAAAGTTTTATTTACCACTGGAATTATAGAATTAATGGGTTTAGGTATGAATGACGATAAGCAATTTAAGCATAAACCGATTTCACCAAATTTGGATAATGATGCCAGTCTGAACTTTATTAATAAGAACATCATTTATCCAGATAAACAACCACGCAGTGGAAAGGATGTTAATCTCTTAAACATGATGAAACATCTGGGTGGAACACAAGGTGAAATTGATGCTGTTTCACGCATCAGGTTGATGAGAATAAAAGGGACTGAATAAACATTAGTTCACTTTAGCATCAAGCTGGGGGAGGAAAAACATTTTGTCCTTAGTTATAGAAATATATATTTTTACGTTTGCAGCCATATCCAACAACCGGGGCTCCAGGTGCTGCAAGCGCAGTACCATGACCGTGCTTGAAGTGGCTACCGAATACTTCAGGGAAGTGCTGGGCGTGGAATTCGGACATGTGCCTGCCGCCTGGCTGCGGTGCGAGGGTAATATGGATGGTTCATGCTCTAAGAGGTGATAGTAATTCGAAACATTAATTCTATATCTTTAATACTGCAAAAAGATAATTTGTTGTAGGCAATTGAAATTGGGAATTAACTCAAAAAAAGCATTTTATTGGAACGTGATTAACAATTAATCATCTAGCCCACCAAAAAATTGAGCAGCCATCCAGGGAAGAGTGGATACAAATGACATCATGTACTATTTTTGGAGGGCATATTCTCAAAACAGTAGTTATAGTTGCCATGCTAGTACTTTTTATTGGTGATGCAAATGCAGCAATCTGGACTGTGGATGATAGTGGCGACGCGAATTATTCGACAATTCAGGATGCAATAAATAATGCAAGTGCTGGGGATACAATTCGAGTGTATAGTGGAACTTATAATGAAACTGTTAATGTTGACGAGCAGCTAATCCTGGTCGGTGTAGATACTGGGAAAGGTCAACCTGAAGTGAATGCGGGTGGAAATGGAAGTGCAATTACACTTTCAGAGAATGGGACCAATCTTAAAGGGTTCAAAGCAACGAACTCAAATGAATTGGATGATGCAGGTATCAAAGTAATTTCAAACAATAATAGCATCAAAGACAATGATGTTTTGAATAACACAAACGGCATTTACCTCTTCAATTCCAATAATAATTCAATTGTAAACAACACTGCGAGTTCTAATCTCCTTACAGGTGTAACCACATTGTTATCTGCGAAAGAGATTATTTTTGGACAAACTGGCATTTTCCTGGAATCGTCAAACAATAACAGCATCATTGGAAACAATGTAAGTAAAAATGGGCAAGGTATCTACCTGTTATCTTCCAGGAATAATACCATTTCAAACAACACTGCAAGTGACAATGATAAAGGCATCTATCTCTATTCTTCCAACAATAATAATATTACTAACAATACTGCTTTCAATAACAGTCATGGTTTTAGTCTCTGGGTCTCCGGCAACCTCAATTTAAGCTTAAATAATGCTTTTGGAAATGATTATGGAATTCATTTAGTCCTTTCTGATTCTTGTACTCTAATTGATAACACAGCCAGTAACAACAAGAACGGCATATTTTTGGATGATTCAAAAAACAACATTTTGAAGGATAACAGGATTTTTGCTAATGATCTCAATTTTGGGGTAGAGGGTAATCTGGTTTATCCTATGTATTATCCATTATTGTATCCCGAAAGTTATCAGATCCTGGCAAACGATTCCATGGCCGGGATACAGACTACGGATGATTCGATCTTAAATATATTAGATAATGACATTGATACCAGTAACCTTGTTGATGGAAAACCGATCTACTACCTTGTTGGTTCAACTGACAGGATCATTAATTCTTCCACTAATGCCGGTACAGTATACTGCATCAAATGTACCAACATTGAAGTCGAAGGTTTGACACTTAATAATAACAGTAGGGGCATTTATTTTTACCAGACCACAAATTCGAGTATTAAAAATAATAGCATTAGCAACAATACTATTGGTATTAAGTTATGGAATTCCAGCAATAACAATATCACTGGTAATAATGTGATTACAAATGTGGGCGGTATTGAGATCACTGATTTTGATATCACCGATCACAGCGACAATAATACCATTTTTTATAATAATTTTATAAATAATTCTCAAAATGCGTTTGATGATGCTTTAAATAACTCATGGGATAACGGATATCCATCATGTGGAAACTTCTGGAGTGATTATACCGGAGCTGATAATTTCAGTGGACAGTATCAAAACTTATCTGGCAGTGACGGCATTGGTGACGAACCATACAATCTTAGTGGAAGTACAGGTGCAGTTGATAGATATCCATTTATGGTAAAGAGCGGCTGGATAAGTGAAGATGAAACTGATGTGGTGGAAGAGGATGACGTTTCAACATCTTCCGGAGGGGGAGGCGGGGGTGGTGGAACTTCTGGTGAGGCATTTGAAAATATATTGGTCTCAGAAACCGAAAGGGAATATGTCAACCAAGATGCAAAAGTATCCTATAGTTTCGATATGGATGGAAACACGGTCCGATACATCAATTTTACGCCCCTGATTAGCTATGGACAGGTTGCTGCCAAAGTTGAGATGCTGAAAAACACTTCCACTTTAGTGGATCAACCTCCCTCAAATGTGGTATATAAGAACCTGAACATCTGGGTTGGAAACCTTGGCTGGGCAAATTCAAGGAACATAGCCGGTACAACGGTCAACTTCATGGTGGAAAAGTCCTGGGTCACTGAAAATAATATCGATGAATCTACTATACGGTTGTATCGATATAATGACGGAATATGGAATCCGCTCGTCACTACCAGGGTTGGTTTTGATGAAGATTACCTTTATTTTGAAGCTGAAACACCAGGTTTTTCACCATTTGCTGTAACTGGTAGAGAAATATCCAAATCAGCTTTGCCAGGTGGAGAAGGTATTGTTGTAAACCAAACAACTGTTGTGGAATCAATAGATCAAACAGACATTGAAAATAAGCCCGGTATCCCAGGTTTTAGTCTATTTTCAAGTGGAGTTGTTTTACTTGTTGTAGTGCTGATGTTACAGAAGAAGAAATAATTTGGATTAAGCTGCTCATTTTTGGACCAATAATAGATAACTGTGTTCTGAATAAACAAAAGTTTTATACTGCCCCCTCCAAAACAGAGTCAATATATGTTTAAGGCCCGACTGCTCACAAGACTAACCTTAATTTTCATCATCACTTTCCTTGCATTCCCCACAGTCAGTGCCATCACCATCCACGGTATCGTATACGAGTGGTCCACCTTTGAGCCCCTTGACAATGCCCTGATAGAAGTCAACTCCACACCGACCCAGTTCAGGGTGGCCGCATCAGGCGTGTATTCCTTTAACCTGCCGCCCGGGGATTACCTTATTAAGACCAGCTACTACACAAACGATACCCTGGAGTACTACGTAGAGGACAACATCACGGTAACAGACCTCGAAGGGGACTATGTGTTCGATATCCTGCTGTTCCCCCTGCAAAACGAAGGTGAAGACTTCCCTGATGAGGATATTGGCAACATTTCCTATGATATCGAGGAAAGCACCCTGCCATCATTTGACTGGACATATACGGCAGTCGCACTGTTGGTCATGTGCCTTGCAGCAGTTGCGGCATATTACCATTATCAGGCCAGGGCAGAAGATGAAGAAGAAACTGATGCCGGACATGAGTCTGAACCTGAAATTGAAACTGAAACTGTAGCCGGCCTGGTGGCTGAACATCCGCCCCGGCCTGTGCTTGTGCCTGAGACACCAGATACAGAATCCCTCCCCGATGACCTGGGTGAAGTATTGGATATCATCCTGCAGGCAGGGGGCAGGCTTACCCAGAAGGAGCTGAGAAGTAAACTGAGATGTTCTGAAGCCAAAGTGAGCCTGATGGCAACTGATCTTGAGGACAGGGGGCTGGTGCGTAAAGTGAAGCAGGGGCGGGGGAATATTATACTGCTTGACGACAGGGAATAACCAAATGGCAGATTTTTACCAATAAATTCAAATATAACAATCATGGACTTGATATCACACATCATCTTCGGCCTTACATTAACCAGACTGGTTTACATGAACCGACCGCAGGAGTGGGAAAAATACCGCAACATCATCATACTGATAGCAATCGCTGCCAGCCTGTTCCCTGACATTGACATCCTGACCACTCACCGCAGCGAGATACATGCACCGCTGGTGCTGGCGGTACTGGCAGGCGTCATTGGTCTGGCATATCCGTTATCATTTAAGCCGCTGCTGGTAGGTTTCTTAAGCCACAGCCTGCTTGATGTCTTCCTGTTCGACAACTCAAATGATACTATTAGGCAGATAATAGACATTGCAATCACTAATGACACAGCAGCCAGTGAGGTTAATGAAGTGGTGGTTACCGGGATAGCTGCCAATGGTATCATGCTATTGTATCCCATAAGCCGCAAAATGTATTCCATTATGCTTACCGAAACAACTTACGCAATGGTGGCAGGGCTGGTGTTGAGTACAGCTGCCATCACTTTGTATCTGACCCGCAATAACACGGGCAAGTATCGATAACTATTATTGTGCCTCATTGCATTAAGACAACTCAATGTCCAGAGTTGCAGTAGGCGGAACATTCAATCCTTTACATGACGGCCACAGAGCCCTGCTTACCAGAGCACATCAGTTAAGCACCAGCGGTGAACTTCTAATCGGCATAACCTCAAACGACATGGCAGGGAAAAAGTATCACGAAT
>DAOWEE010000246.1 GCA_030638625.1 Methanosarcinales archaeon | reverse complement strand
TTAATATACTGGGTTCTTTTGAAAAAAATGCCATTAAAGCCAATGGAAGTGCAATGAATAAATTCCGAATATCATTTTTCTCAAAGAATAGTATGAAAAAGTAGAGACTGGACGTGATAAAGAAGATTTCACCTGTAGTAGTGAGGTAATTGATTTTCCATACAAGAAGAAAAGTAGAATCTAAAAAGAGATATAAAAGGACAGCAATTAACCCGGATGTCCTATCTGACAATAATTTTATCAAACTGTATAAAAACACCATTGACCCTGCAAAGATTATTCCATTAAATAGGTAATAATAAACCTCGTTGGCACCCCATAATGAATAGCCAAATGCAAATAACAGGTTTATGATGGGGCGATATCCAGTTCCCGGACCATCAGATAACAAAGTCAATGGTTGACTTATATGCTGGCTTACCCAGTAAACCCAGGCAATATCATCCTCGTATGAAAGAAGATAATATTGAGATGCTGCTGACCGAAGCGGATTAATAAATGACAGTATGAAAATTACAGGTAAAAAAAAGTCAATCTTCTTAAGGAATGGAAATATATGATTCACATCCTTGCGGTTTGAATTTTTTCGACCCCTAGCCTCTTTTTTAGGTTTTTTCCGACTCAATAGCACACAACCATAGCATTCCTTCATTACATCTTTAATTCATAGGATTAAAATACCCTTCATCGCATTTCATTTAGGCCACATTGCAAATTGCTCGGAGTAAGTCTCCATATACCATCACATTAACGGAATAGCATTATTAACAACCAATCCCATATCAACAAACTCTTCACCTTGTTCGCAAATCCAGCATAAATTGCCAGTGCATCTAATACTACATTAACAAATAATCTTTCCATCGAATACAGTATAAATAACCTCCGTAATATATGCTCAAATATATTGCAATCATTAGAACTTAATATCACAAAAAATTGGAGATTCAAAATGAAACTCAGAAGCGATGAAGTCACAAAAGGACTGGAGCGGGCCCCACACCGCTCACTGCTCAAAGCCGTTGGTTTGACAGATTATGAAATGGACCGCCCGTTCATAGGCGTGGTCAATTCATGGAACGAAGTGATACCCGGCCACATCCACCTGGATAAGATGGCAGACGCCGTTAAAGCCGGTATCAGGCTGGCCGGAGGCGTGCCCTTTGAATTCTCGACCATAGGTATCTGTGATGGCATAGCCATGGGCCATGAAGGCATGAAAAATTCACTGCCCAGCAGGGAACTCATTGCAGACACCATCGAGCTGATGGTACAGGCACACCGCTTTGACGGCATGGTAATGATACCAACCTGCGACAAGATAGTGCCCGGCCATCTCATGGCTGTCGGACGGCTTGACATCCCGACAGCTGTAGTAACTGGCGGGCCAATGCTGCCCGGGTTCGTGGATGATGAGGAACGGGACCTTATATCGGTGTTTGAAGGTGTGGGTGAGCGGCAGAACAACAACATCACAGATGAAAAACTCAAGATACTGGAAGATTATTCATGCTGCGGTGCAGGTTCATGTGCCGGTCTGTTCACCGCCAACACCATGGCCTGTGTCATTGAGGCGCTTGGCATGAGCCTGCCTGGTTGCGGTACCGCCCATGCCGTGGATGCAAGGAAGTTCAGGCTGGCCAAAGAAACAGGTATGAAGATAATGGAACTGGTTGAGAAGGACATAACACCCCGCCAGATAGTGACGAAGCAGGCCTTTGATAATGCCATCATGGTGGATATGGCCATCGGAGGCAGTACCAACACGACACTGCATCTGCCTGCCATGGCCCGGGAGTTCGGTCTGGAACTGCCGCTTGAGAGGTTCGATGAGCTGAGCCGCACCACGCCGCACCTCACCAACCTGAGGCCGGGAGGGAATCATTTCCTGCTTGACCTGGAACGTGCTGGTGGCGTACCTGCTGTCATGCACCGCCTGGGTGATATGCTTGACCTTGATGCAATGACCATAACAGGCCAGACATTGGGCCAGAACCTGAGTACCTTCGTACCGGTTAATCCAAGGACCAATGCCGAGATTATCAAGACCCTGGACAACCCCGCACATCCGGAGGGCGGGATAGCAATATTGAAGGGAAGCCTTTCCCCTGACGGGTCGGTCATAAAACAGTCTGCAGTTCATCCTGATATGATGGTACATTCCGGCCCTGCACGGGTGTTCAACAGCGAGGAAGAAACCATGCATGCCATCATGGACGGCAAGGTAAAAGCAGGTGACGTACTCATCATACGCTATGAAGGTCCCATGGGCGGGCCTGGTATGAGGGAGATGCTCTCACCCACATCTGCCATTGCCGGGATGGGACTGATTGAATCGGTCGCACTCATAACAGACGGCAGATTCTCTGGAGGCACCCGGGGGCCATGTATCGGGCACGTGACACCTGAAGCTGCTCGCGGCGGGCCCATCGCACTGGTGGAGGAAGGCGATACTATCCAAATAGATATTCCAAACAGGATATTGAACATAGATGTACCGGCCGCTATGTTGCAAGAGAGACAATCCAGGTGGCAAAAACCGGAATCTACTGTCACAAAAGGTTACCTTGCCAGGTACCAGAAGTCGGTTGGTACGGCTTCACGGGGAAGTGTCCTGGAATAAAGACACTGTCCTCAACATATTTATTCCATGTTAGCATAACGGGAGGATATGGGTTTGATTAAAAAAGTTTTGGTATTTCTGACGGTTATGGTTCTGGTGCTTGTTAGCGGATGCACCCAGCAAGATACTCCTGAAGAAGATGTGACGGTACAGCAGGGTGATACGGTATCTATAAACTATACAGGTCGGCTCGGTGACGATACCGTTGTTATGACCAGTGATATTGACTTAGCAAAACAAGAGAAGCTATATGTATATGGCAACATTTACCGGCCACTCATGTTCACGGTGGGTGTTGATGAGAACGTCTATCAGGGACTTCACGAGGGAATAATAGGTATGACCCTAAATGAAACCCGGATTATAAAGATTCCAGCCGAAAAGGGATCTGGAATGCCTGTAGAAGAACTGTTCATCTCATTACCCATATCTGATGTCAAAACAAATTTCGGCGGAGCTATCCCGGAAGTTGGAACCCAGATTGCTCTGGATAGCACAGCCTTGAATAAGTACACTAACCTCACAATGCCCGACCCATTTATGAAAGGAAAAGTCCTGCAGGTCAATGAGACCCACTTATTTGTAGATTTCAACTATGTATATACAGGAAAAACCATTTTCTTAGAAACAACCGTCCTGTCCATCCAGCGGGACACATAGACGATTGGAGCACATGCGATGCTGCAAAAGGAAGAAAAGATAACCGTCGTCCTGATGGTTATGTCCTTCCTGGTGATTGTTATCGCATATTTTGGTTTCATTGCAGGCGGTTCTGCCCCGTCTGAATATTCTGACCATTCCAATATTGGTGATAAGGTTATACTGCACGGTCAGGTGGTAGACAAAAGGGGAACCTTCACAGGTGACCACTTGATATTGACTGTGGACTGCAAGGGGAGTCTGGTCAAGGTGTTCGTAAACAGGAATTACGGTGCGTCAGTAGTCAATGATTCCGTTCATGTGACAGATACAGTGGAAGTCACGGGTATCCTGGATGAATATGAAGGCGAGAAAGAGATTGTGGTGGAACAGTCCGGTGATGTCAGGATATTAGAGTAGCGTCAGGGTGTTAGAATAGCCGACCCCCGACATCTTTGCTAATCGTCAATCTAATCGTCAATACTAATAGTCAACACTAATAGTCAACACTTATTTCAATGCAAAATGTCGATGGCAGCAATAAAAGGAAGTGTGCTGTTGCCTGACGCACTAACTCCGGAGCTTCACCCACTGGTCTATTCCGTTGTCTACTCCAGTAACCCTCTGTGCCAGGCAATATCGCGTATTCCGCGTTGGGGTTGTCTTGTCGATCATCGATAGACTCTGTCAATAACTCACGCAAGGACCTATACAACACGATTGCTTTATAATTGGATTTAAAGTATAAAAATATTGGCAGTATGAATATAATTAAATCATTACCTGAACGGCGGCCTAAATGATGTTCAGGTATATCAGCAGCACAACCAATAACAGCACTGCCCCGGTCACCAGCCGTATCTCTATACGCCTTCTTTCCCTCAATTCATCGACTCTTTCAGGACTTAATCCGAACGCTAACAATATACCCAATGCAAGCACCGGCAATACCACACCCAGGTTATACACTGCCAGATACACCGCGCCCTCGGTAATTTCTCCCCTGCCAATCAACATATCCAGTATGGCAAAATATACCGCACCTACACAGGGTGCCTTTATCATTGAGAATAAACCGCCTGCAAGAATAGATATTAACAGAGTGTTCTTACCACCCACACCCCTTGCTAAATTAGTAAATGAGCGGGGAGTCTTTAATGACGAGCGGTTATGTACCTTCATATAATAAGCATCATAGAAATGCCACAAACCCAGCAGTCCTATTAATATTAACAAAAACGATGTGATAACTTCCTGGATTTCAGGATACTGTTTCACGATACCAAGCAGGCCCATCCCTACGACCATATACACTACGAATATACCTGCACAAAAACCCACCACTATAGTCACCAGGTCGCGGCGGTTTCCCTTTGACGATAATGTGATAGAAGCCATAAACGCCATCACTGCAAGCAGGCATGGATTGAAACCCGCAAGCAGGCCGGCAATTAACACCACCACCAGAGACAGTTCAGGCAATGTATCAGATCCGGCAGCGGGCTGAGATGAAACATTATCAGTCAACGGGGGGGCATTTTCAATACCATCCACCAGCAACGTTTCCAGCAAACTTACATTGCCCTTATAATCAGGGTACGTGATGAGTATCTGGCGGTTGATAACAATTACCGGTACAGTGTACACCCCATATACCTTCATGCGGTCGTATCCTGCGACACCGTCATATTGTGCTAAAATCTCGTATTCATACACTGTCACATTAGTGTACCGGCCAGCAACATCGTCCAGCACCGGGGACGTCCGTGCACATTTGGAGCAGCCAACCTCGTAAAAATACTCAATCTCGACTAATTCAGGCTGCCCGGCTGAAGGAACTATGAATAAAAATAGAAATAATACTGTAATGATAACAGCCAGACTACTAATGGCATACTGTGGATGCACATGTTTTTTTATCATACTGGCTCTCCATCACCTGTCCGGTTGTCAGGTTCATTAATTCACCTGTTTCAGTGGAAACATGCCCTTCAATCACAAACAGGTCCTTTACAGTA
>DAOWEE010000077.1 GCA_030638625.1 Methanosarcinales archaeon | reverse complement strand
TTCTTCCTTTGTTTCTTCGTCTGTTTTCTTACCTTCTTTATCTAACTCGGCAATGGTGTTAATACCCGGGCTTAATTCTACCAATCGTTCTTTTTGCTCGTTTGTTAACTCATCCATCTCTTCTAATGTCTGTTTTTCTATGAGTTCATCTGAATGAAGGGCATCCACTTCCGCCTGCAATTCTGCTTTAGATTCTAGCATATCATGCTTTTTTTCAAGAGCATTTTCTATTATTTCTGAACTTGCTACGTTTTTATTACATTTTGAACAAAGACCTGCAAAATTGAGAAATCTTTTTGTTCCGCAAACTTTACATATACTGAATGGTTTAGCCATATTTTATCACCTTTTGTTTCTTTCGTAAATGTTGTTTAAACATGGCTTTTGGATAAATCAATTCCACCAACATCCTAAATGCCACACTCATTCCGAACAATACCCAACAATTTTCAAATCACCACGTTAAACCAACCATATTAAAATATTAATTACTGGCAATAATTGTCGGACAGCCTGTAATAATACGAGGTCTTACTATACTTAAATAAAACGGTTGGTACATCATGTGCCCTATAATGCTCAGGGTGGTACCTGGATAGTAAAAATAAAAACCATATAACACCTCGTCCACGTATGGAACCCGAAGGGTTGCATACGTGTGCGGCCCGCTACTGGCCTGAGTAGGAGTTTAGTGCGGGGAACGGGATTCGAACCCGCGAATACCTACGTAACAGGATCTTAAGTCCTGCGCCTTTGGCCTGGCTTGGCTATCCCCGCGCGCTGGGTGATTAGATATACGTTTATTTATTTCAAAGTATCGCTGAATTATCGCCGAAACCATTAAAAACCAGTATCACCTTTGTATGGCTCTATCAAATCATAGTAATCATATTATTAAGGAGAAATAATCAATGGCAAGATTCCCTGAAGCTGAAGCACATATCCTGCACACCAAGATATGCATGAGATGCAATGCACGAAACCCTATCAAGGCTACAAGATGCAGGAAATGCAAGTCCAAACAGCTTCGCATGAAATCCAAGGAAAGCAGAAGCGTCTGATCCTGATATGAGTGTTGAAGAGCGGCTTAACAATGTCGTGAAGACACAGGGCGCAGTACACCTGACCCTTATCGACCCTGACAGCCAGTCCCCTGAAACCGCAGGTAACATGGCTGCCCAGGCCGCAGAGGGCGGTACTGACGCCATTATGGTGGGCGGTTCAACCGGAGCCGGGGGCAGTATCCTTGACAAGACCCTAAAGGCCATCAAGGAGCAGACCGACCTGCCGACAATCCTTTTCCCTGCCAGTGCAGGAGGGGTAAGTGCCCAGGCCGATGCCGTTTTTTTCATGAGCCTCCTCAACTCAAGGGATGTAAATTACATTACCACCAACCAGGCCATGGGTGCGCCGCTGGTTAAGAAATACGGCATTGAACCAATTTCAATGGCCTACCTTATAGTTGAACCAGGCGGCACTGTAGGCTGGGTAGGCGATGCAAAACTGATACCCCAGAAAAAGCCTGCTATTGCTGTGGCATATGCCCTGGCTGGCAAATACATGGGCATGCATTACATATACCTCGAAGCCGGCTCTGGTGCAGACAGTCCGGTTCCTGCCGCTATGGTAGGTGCTGTGAAACAATATGTGGGTGATGAGACAATGGTCATCGTGGGCGGAGGTATCCGTACTGGTGAGACCGCTGCCAAACTGGTAAAGGCTGGCGCCGATATGATAGTCACCGGGACTATTGTAGAACAGGTCAGTGATGTAAAATCGAAGATAAATGAACTTGTCAGTGCTATAAAGCAATGATACTGTTATCTACTCATTTTCTACTGTAAAATTAAAATTGATATATGGCAAAATATTCTCCATATTTTCCAGCTTACCGAGCAGGTCATCCCTATCCCGGTACGGCCGTGCTTTTAGAATACTGCGGGCACGTTTCTTTCCCACACCCGGCAACTGGCTTATGAGCCTGGGGTCAGCATTGTTAAGGTCCAGTGGATAGGGTATTCCGGTAATGGAGCGGTGCCCGTGTCCAGTGACTGTAACGTCAATGAACCTGTCCAGCGGCAGTGCGGCAGGAATACCCACCAGCAGCGGGTATGATGCAAGCTGCCTGCCAAAAGTGATACTGTCAGATACCTCACACATCACATCCCTCAGCACCGTACCCACAGGCACCAGGCGCTCAAGCATTGGCATGTCTATCTCCTTGCGCACTTTTTCCTTGAATTTTATAAACTGCTTATGAAACCGGTATGTCTTATCTTCCTGCCACATCGGGGTGCCAGGGAATGCCATGACCTGCCTGATATTTATCCTCCTGACCATCAGGTTGCTATCCAGCAGACCTTTCAGGAACTGGAAATTGTGATGGAAAGTCTCTCCTGACTCACCTTTGAGCCCGTGAATGAAGTTAAGCCCGGGCAGCAGTTCAGGCATGCCGTTATCCCCCCGCGCCCCACCGATACGGTTTATCAGCCGCACGGCTTCCAGCACATCCTCAGGCATGGCCTTCAGGCAGTTGGCCCTGACTACCTGCGGGTCTGCGGATTCCATACCCATGGCAGCCACATCCCCTGGCGTATGGTATTTGACAATTATCCGGGCAATCTCTTCTGATTCCTCAGGATGTGCGGCAATGGTTGCAGGGTTCGCGTTGTCCATGTGAAGCACACGAAGGTCGGGTGCAGCACTGCGAATACCCCTGTATAACTGCTCCAAAGCTTCAGGCCGGGGCACAGGCACATCTCCTCCAGTATCCTTGGCCATGTAACTGAACAGGTCG
>DAOWEE010000219.1 GCA_030638625.1 Methanosarcinales archaeon | reverse complement strand
CTTATTGATATGATTTTTTCTGCAAAATTCTGAAATCTTTCCTTTTGGTAGTTCAACTTCTATTTGAGAGATCATATTTCAATCCTTTATGATTTGTTTAATTATTTGTTTTTTTCTCATTTAAAGTGATTGGAAATTGAGAGTTTATTTTTTGTTGCTATCTATTTCTCCACCCCTGCTCTCCTTTCTTCACGCTGCCGGGTGCCCCTTCGGGTCTGCTTCCGCCCGCCATCGTGGTGAGGTGGCTGGCAAGCGCTTTTCGATTATTCTGCGGGCTTTGGGTGTGAAGGGGGGATTGATGCTTGGGTGGTTGGAGGTGGGGGGTGGATATGTGCCCGGTGTGGGTTGGAGAAGTTGAATTCAGTTGTTGTATGTGGTATGCCGCCATGGCTGTTAAAATATATAAAACATGTGTTTGCAAAAAAAAGAGAATAATATTATCTTCGAATTTGTCACAATAAACCCTTTAATCTTATTACGTCTTCTGGTGGATAACCAGAATAGTTCTTGCTGAAATAACCATACACTTCAACAGAATCATCCAAGATTCCTTTCACTTTACTTGCCCACTCATTAATATCACCGCTCCTGTCAATTTCAACCTTTCCCTGGTCGCCCTTTACTTTTTTGCGGTCCCCTTCCCACCTGATATAGGTAAAATCTGCAGTAATAGTATCCATTTCCGGCATCCAGGGATGGTCCATCAGGACCAGTGCAATTCCATTGTCCCTGAGCAGCGAATAGAACCTCTCTTCTAGCCACTTCTTGTTCCTGACCTCTACCGCATATCGGTAGCCTTCAGGCAGACCGGGCAGGAAATCTTCAAGGATGGTGATCGATTCTGGTTTGAATTGTGGAGGGAACTGCAGCAGCAGAGGACCCAGCTTATCCCCTAACAGGGACATGTGGTCAATGAATACATCAAGCTCTTCCTGACAGTCCTGCAGCATCTTGAGATGGGTGATCTTCCTGGGAAATTTCGCAGAAAAAATAAATCCTTCCGGTGTCCGGTTCCTCCAGTTCTCCACTGTTTCTTTGTATGGTATCCTGTAAAAAGTGCTGTTGACCTCTACCGTGTCAAAATGCCTGGCATACACGCTCAGGAACTCCTCAGCCTTGGTGCCCTCCGGATAAAAATCCCCTTTCCAGAAATCATAGCTCCAGCCCATAGTCCCGATATGGAGTTTATCCATCTCAATCCCCTGCCTTAAAGAACAACCAGTTGTTCTCACCACCCTTTTTAAATCTCACCAGCACGTACCTGCCCTCCAGCTTCTCCCCTTTCATTAGGATCTCGATCTTGTTATCGTCCCATACTAGGGGTTCGTACATCCCTCTGTCCCATATCTTCACAGTCCCTGCTCCATACTGTCCTTCCGGGATGGTTCCTTCAAAGGTACCATACTCCAATGGATGGTCCTCAACATGGACCGCCAGGTGTTTTTCTCCAAGCGATACAGGGGGACCTTTGGGAACGGCCCAGCTTTTCAACACACCATTTTTCTCCAGCCGCAGGTCATAATGAAGACGTCGGGCATGATGTTCATGGATCACGAACGATTTGGCAGTGGTTTCGTTTCCACTGGCTACAGGCTCAGGAGTCTTGCTGAAATCTCGTTTTGCAGAGTATTCTATTAAAGGTAGTCCTATCTGGTTGATGTTGCACTCCCGGGGCTGTTTGTCCTCCTTGAGACCCTTAAATACAGGAATTCGCAGCCTACCATCTTTTGTTAATGTCTGATATCCCACCTCACATACAAGGTGGGGCTGTACCCAGACGACCTCCCGGTCTTCATCTACACCCTGGAGGGTTTTTTCTTCAACCTGCAGTTCATCCAGTTTATGTATCAGATCTTCCATATAATGCAGGGTAAACCCGGTCCCCACTTTCCCTATAAAAACCGGTTCTGAGTAATCATACAATCCCAGGATTAAAGACCCAAAGGTATTTTTCCTGCTTCTTTCACCTCTGGTATACCCGAAGATTACACAATCACATGTCTTGATCTTCTTGATCTTCAGCCAGTTTTCACTTCTTTTTCCTGGCTCATACGGGCTTTCCTTCTTTTTAGCCATTATCCCTTCAACCCCTTTCTCCAAAGCTGCCTGAAAGTATGCTTTACCAGTCTCTTCCACAAAAAGTGACAGCACGACATATTTTCCTTCCTGTACTGATTCTTTTAATAGTCTCTTTCTTTCTACAAGTGATTCAGTGATCACAGGTTTCCCGTTTTTTTCCAGGATATCAAAGACAACATAGGTGGAAGGGTATTTTTTGGCCATGTACTCAATATCCCTTGCTGAAGTTTTCTGGTTCCTCTCAATCAGGGTCTGGAAATCTGTTTGGCCATCTCTCATGACAATGATCTCACCGTCCAGAACAGTTCCACTTGCCAGTTCCCTCAACTCTTCCATTTCCGGAAAATTACTGATAAGCTCTTTCTGGTTCCGGCTTTTAATGCTGAGGTCTTTACCGATGTAACTGATGGCCCGTATACCGTCCCACTTGACCTCAAATATCCAGTCCAGGGACGTAAATGGTTCTTCTACAGACTGGGCAAGCATGGGTTTATAGGATGTCATTTGGCTAGTTGTTTGATGGTTTCCTGAAGGGCGACCATCAATTCCTTGACTTCTTCCTGCTTGGGTGCTTCTGCAACCACCACTTCTCCCTTCATCTTCTTCTCGATCAGCTCTTCCAATTTATCCCGGTAAGCGTCCATGTACTCGGTTATATCGAATTCCCCGGACAGGTCCTCAATGATCTTCACTGCTAGCTCCAGCTCTTTATTTCCCGGTGATTTTAGTTCTTTGAGTTCTTCCATATCCCGGGGGTCCACCACTTCATATGCATACCGCAGCGTGGTCAATACCAGTGCATTATTGTAGACATGTACTACCACCGGATACTCTTTGGTCCTCATTGTGACCCTTCCCATCCCCGCCTTGCCCAGTTGCTGGATAACCGTCATTAACAGGCTATACGCATCCTCGCTTTTATCGGGAACCATGATGTAGGATTTTTCAAAATAAATGGGATCAATTGAGAGCAAGCTGACAAATTTATCCAGCCGGATCCTGGTATCTGATTCTGGCCTGATGGCTTCCAGTTCTTCTTTTAGAATGACCACGAACTCATTCTTCCGGATTTCATACCCTTTTACCGTATCCTTCCACTCCACCACCTTGTTGTCCTTAATGCAGACCCTTTCATACTTCAACGGTTGGCCGTCCTCATTGTGCAACATCCTGAACGAAAAGGCCTGGTCGCGGATCATAGTAAAGAGCTTGACTGGCACATTGACCAGCCCGATACTGATACTACCGCTCCAGATTGGCCTTGTTGAAGGTTTTGCCGTTTCCTTTCCCATTTCACCCCACATCCAGTGTCTGTCTGTGTTCAAATAATCCTTCCCATGGATGGGAATTCCTCTTTAACACAGTAAATATGTTGAACTCCCCGGGTCTTAATCCTTTCTTTAGTTCCTTCCATTCCAGAGGTGTGGACACTGTGGCTTTTGGTTCTGCCCGCAAGCTATAGGGTGCTATCATGGTCTTACCTTTGATATTCTGCATAAAATCTATGAAGACCGTCCCCCGGTTCCTGGACTGGG
>DAOWEE010000266.1 GCA_030638625.1 Methanosarcinales archaeon | reverse complement strand
TGTGCAATAGGTATCCTGATGACATCGCCCTTTTTGAATGAATTAGTGAACGGGGATGTATTATTCTCCACTCTCAGGTTGACCCACTCACACCTGAACTTCGGGTAGCTGTTGGTCATAAGTGCACCCGGTAATAGTCCTGATTCCACCAGTATCTGGAACCCGTTACATATACCCACCACAGGCAGTCCTTTATCTGCCATCTTCCTGACCGAATTCATTATCGGCGCCCTGGCAGCTATGGCACCTGCGCGCAAGTAATCACCATATGAGAATCCGCCAGGCACTACCACACCATCGTATCCTTCCAGTTCATCCTTGTACCACACTAGATCGGCATCCACGCCAATAACTTCAGTGAGCACGTAGTGCACGTCATGGTCGCAGTTGCTACCGCCGAACTGCAGGACTGCAATCTTCATCCTGATTCCTCGATAACTATATCGTAATTATGTATAACAGGATTAGCCAGCAGGCGCATGCACATATCATCCACCTTGGCTCGCGCCTCATCAATGGACGGTGCATCAAGGTCAATTATGAAACGTTTTTGCATCTGCATGGAATTGGTGGTAAAACCAAGGTGTTCAAGTGCTTTCTGGATGGTGGATGCTTCAGGGTCTAACATTCCGGTTTTAAGCCCAATGGTAACTTCAGCGTGGTATTGCATTTTATATAAACCTCAGAATCTGACAACGTGTGATATGGGCAGAATGATAATTATCTTTTCGGTTTTTCGATATTAATTACATGTTCTTTGGTGCATATATGCCCAGTGTGTCCAGCACAATGGCCAGTACTGTCCTTGCACAGTCCACCAGCACCAGTCTTGAGTCCCGCAAGGGAGCTTCGGCGTTCAGTACAGGTACGTACCTGTAGAACTGGTTGAAGGAGTCGGCCAGTTCCCTGGCATAGGTGGCAAGATGGTGTGGTTTCAGGTCCGATGCTGCTGATTCAATGACAACAGGGAACCGGGCCAGGTATTTTATCAGTTCGATTTCCTGGTCTTCCACCAGCACGGATATGTCGTGTTCCAGGGCAGCCATATCTATCCCGGATTCTTCTGCATTAGCCATTATACTGCACGCCCTGGCATGACTATACTGGATGAACGGAGCACCCTGTTTTTCAAAATCCAGTGCCTCCCGCCAGTCAAAGACCGTGGATTTTTCGGGCGAGACCTTGACCACATCGTACCTGACCGCGCCTATTCCCACGAAATTTGCCACATTATGTTTAAATTCATCATCAGTATCCGGCCTGCGCTTCTCTACTTCTACCAACGCCTGTGCATCTATCTGGTCCAGCAGTTCGTCGGTACTGATGAACTTACCCCGCCTGGTACTCATGCTGCCCTCTGGCAGGGAAACGAACTCGAATATCACTATCTCTGGCTCTTTCTCGCCCAGCGCGTTCAACACTGCTTTCAACTGACCGGATATCAGTTTGTGGTCAGCTCCCAGCACATCTATCATCCTGTCGCAATGTCCGGCTTTCCACAGGTGGTATGCCAGGTCCCTGGTGGTGTACAGGGATGTGCCGTCACTTCGCTGGATTACCAGTTTCTTCTCAAAACCATAGTCTGTAAGGTCCACCATCAGGGCGCCATCATCAACAACGGCCCTGCCTGTATCCTTAATGCGGTCAATAGTGGTGCTCACATCGCTGTTGCGGACATAGGTTGACTCCCAGGCAAAAGAATCATGGTGCACGTTCATGCGCTCAAGGGTATGTTTGACGCCATCCATGGAAAGGTCAACGGCATGTTTGAACCGTTCTGCGACATCAGGGTCACCATGTTCGATACGCTGCATCAGTTCATCGATTTCGGCCACCTTATCTGGTTCGTCGTTCAATACCTTGTTCGCCTTGATGTAGATGTCAGCGATGGCATGGTCCGTTTTTTTCTCAGTGTCAAAATCAAAATGTTCCAGCGCCCATGAGACAATGGCAATTTGCCTGCCCATGTCATTAATGTAATACTGGGTCTCCACATCATACCCTGCCCTTTTAAGAATGCGGGCAAGGGTATCCCCGATAATGGAATTGCGGATATGTCCCACGTGAAGTGGACCGTTCGGGTTGGCAGAGGTGTGTTCCAGAATAACCTTGCCACGCCCGGTCTGGGCGCCGTAGTCCGGCCCCTGTGTCCTAATGGCAGACACGGTGCGGTCCAGGAATGTGGGATTGGCGAAGAAGTTAAGATAAGGTCCGGCGGTCTCGACCCTGTCGATGAGCCCGTCTTTTGGCAGTTCGATAGAGCCAGCCAGCATTTCTGCAATGTCCTTTGGACTTTTCCTGCATACCGGGGCCAGCCTGAACGCTACCGATGAGGCAATATCGGCATGGATTGACTCTTCAAAGCTAAGGTCTGTTATTTCCAGACCGTTTGCTTCAAGGGCAGATGTAAGAACTTGGGAAACCTGTGATTTGAATTGTAGAAACATGGTCATCAGCGTATTGGTATTTAAGGGGATGTAGATAGATGGCTATCTACATAATTGTTTCTTTGCGATGACCTATTTTCTGGTTCTAAGTACCAGGAATGCAAGGATAAGTATCATGAATGCAGGCAACATTCCCGGAGCTGGTAATTCACCCAGGCCAGGGAAGAGTTCATCTTTTTTTGACATATCTGCCGATCTGTCATCTGTCTGCTGTACCCCCGTACTTGTTACATCACCCTCTACTGTTATCTGGATCTTGACCGTGGGTTTTTCAGCCAGGTGGAAGTTATAAACACCTGGTTCATCGAGTTGGATGCGGGTACGCTGCCTGAAAGACATGTAAGTTTCTGTACTGGTTCCATTATCAAAGAAATTTTTATCACATACCACGGTGAACCAGCGGCGGTTCCTGTCATTATTGAAGAAAGAAATGTTCTCGCCCAGTTGGAAAGTAGTGCCCGGATGTTCAGGATTTAAATGGAACCCTTCGGTAGGTTCTAATTTTATGGGTACATCTATCTGGATAACAGGGTCCATAGCCAATACCGGATGGATGAGCGCGAGAAGTACCAGGGTAGTAATAATTTTTTTCAGCATAGGAATCTCAACACACATGTTATTTTATACACTTGTAAGTATATTTAGCCATGTTATAGCATATATATTGTTCTTCCACAGTACTACGGTTAAGTTGTTTCCAGGGTTTAGAAAAGTATATACACAAACATTTCAATTATTATTGAAACACTATGTAAATAGTGAGGAATAATAACCATGGCCGAAAAACTATCATCCATTAGTAGATATTTGACACTCTGGATATTACTGGCAATGGCTGGCGGGATAGTACTGGGGGCAGTTTATCCCGACGTTGCCGATATATTGGATACCTACCGTATCGAGCAGGTCTCACTACCCCTTGCCATCGGTCTCATCTGGATGATGTACCCGCCCCTTGCTGGAGTGAAATATGAAGAACTCTCAAAGATAAAGGAGCAAAAAAAAGCACTGGGGGTATCTATTATCCAGAACTGGGTGATTGGCCCGGTACTCATGTTCTCACTGGCCTGGATATTCCTGCCTGACCTGCCTCATTATCGCATAGGGCTTATCATCATCGGCCTTGCCCGGTGCATAGCCATGGTGCTGGTGTGGAACCAGCTTGCCAGAGGGGACAATGACCTGGCTGCCGTCTTGGTAGCATTGAACTCTGTCTTCCAGGTCGCACTGTATTCTGTGCTGGCCTATGTGTTCATCACCGTGCTGTCCACCTGGATTGGCGGAGCATCCGCAGGTGCAGTGGTGGACATTTCCATCTATGAGGTTGCCAAGGCGGTCTTTATCTACCTGGGAATTCCCTTTATCGGCGGTATGCTGACCCGTTTCATTCTGGTCAAAAGACGGGGCAAGGAATGGTACGATGATATATTCATGCGAAAACTGGGTCCGACTGCGTTAGTAGGGTTGCTGTTCACTATTGTTGTGATGTTTTCCATGAAAGGAGAGATAATTGTAACTTTGCCCTGGCACGTGTTCAGGATAGCGGCTCCATTACTTGTTTATTTCATCATTATGTTCGGGATATCGTTCATCATGTCGCACAGACTTGGGTTCACGTATGAGGAAAGCACTACTCTTGCATTCACTGCTGCCAGCAATAACTTCGAACTGGCCATTGCAGTGGCGATAGCGGTGTTCGGGATTGGGTCAGGTGAGGCTTTTGCGGCCGTGGTAGGTCCGCTAATTGAGGTGCCGGTGATGCTTGGGCTGGTGCATGTGGCCAGGAGGTTGAGCGTGGTGTGGTTTGACAAGGACGGGCGCCCGCTAAGCAGGAAGAGCAGTTCAAGTTAGGGAAGATAAAGGGCTGTGAGGAATGCCAGTTGAATTACACCAGTCATGAGAATGAAAAGTTATTGGTATATCAGGCAAATATTACAAACAACTGAAGTGGACCGGAATATTATGACCCGGATAATAATTGATGAAACGCGTTGCAATGGTTGCGGTGATTGTGTGGGAGTGTGCAAGAGCCGGAGCTTGGAAATCCGGAATGGTATAT
>DAOWEE010000140.1 GCA_030638625.1 Methanosarcinales archaeon | reverse complement strand
TCAGTGCAATGGGCAGGCGAGAAGATACACGAAATTGGGCGGCTTTCTGTTGGAAAGATGCGCCATAGCCGCGATTCCTCGACAGTGAGAAAGGCGGCTTACGGGAGGATGTCTTCCATCGTAAATGATGTGGACAAGAGCCTCAGGTTTTTGAACGATGCCAGGAATGTATTACGCAAACTGCCGGCAGTGGGTATGGAGCCTACTATTGTGATTGCCGGATATCCAAATGTGGGGAAATCCAGTTTTGTTGCTCTGGTATCCAGTGCAACTCCTGAGGTCGCATCGTATCCTTTTACTACCAAAGGGCTGGCCGTGGGGCATTTCCAGGTGGGAAAAACCAGGTGCCAGATAGTGGATACACCCGGTCTGCTGGACAGGCCGCTCGGAGAGCGAAATCAGATTGAACTGCAGGCAATATCAGCTTTGAGGCATCTTGGTGATGTATTGCTGTTCATTGTTGACCCATCGGGCACTTGCGGGTATGAACCTGACGACCAAATGAGATTATTGGAAGAGGTACGTGAGCATATTGAGATGCCGGTACTTGTGGCAGCAAACAAGATTGACCTGCTGGATGAGGAGCCCGGGAGTGGATTTGATGCGACAATGTCCACGCTGACAGGTGTTGGGGTTGATGAGATGATGGAGCGAATGGTTTCAATGATTGATATGGAGAAGTATGATGTTACAATTGAGATGTATGATGATACAATTGATAACAACTTTTAACTATACCGTAAACCGCTTTTAAAACCTACTTCTTTAACCCCAGCACGTCGTCCATACCGTACACCCCGGCTGGCTGGTCCATCAACCATCCGGCAGCCCTTACAGCCCCTCCGGCAAATGCCTGCCTGCTGTGAGCCTGGTGTCGTACCTCGATACGCTCACCATCACCAAAGAACATTACCGTATGGTCCCCCACCACATCGCCGCCCCTTACCGCGTGAATACCAATCTCATCACCCCTGGGCGCAATTCCCTGCCGCCCGTACACATAATCCCTGCCGCCCAGTACATCATTGATAACTTCGGCAGCTTTCACCGCAGTGCCGCTGGGTGCGTCCTTTTTCTTGTTGTGGTGAACTTCCATAATCTCCACATCGAACCCGTCCAGTTTTCCAGCAGCTTCCTTGAGCAATTCCCAGAAAATATTGACACCCACTGCAAAGTTGGGTGATATGACCGCAGCCACACCATTGTCATTGATAGCCTGGTGCATCTGCTGCGTCTGCTCCTCACTAAAACCTGTGGTACCCACCACCAGGTTGGCCCCGGCATTGGCTGCACTGACCACATTTCCGGCCGCTGCTACAGCAATAGTAAAATCAACAACGACTTGCGTGCCAGTGTCCCGTATTACCTTTTCCATATCATCCGGGTTAGAAATTGGCACACCCAGCCGCCCGGAACCAATGGCCTCGCCCACATCCATGCCGATATTAGTAATGTCGAATGCTGCCGAGAGTTCCATATCCTGTGCTGCAAGGATATTCTGGATAATAAGAGTTCCCATCCTGCCGCATGCACCGGTAACCGCAGCCTGTATCATATCACAGCGCCCCGATTGCCTTTAATTCCGCCGTTAGCCTGGCCTCATTTTCAGAACTCAAGGGCGCCAGTGGCAGCCTCAGATGTCCCGCAGCCAGACCAATCAGTTCGGCAGCCTTTTTCACAGGTATGGGATTTGTTTCAAGGAACAATGCATCGATCAAGGGCAATAGTTCTTTCTCAAGTCTCTTCGCCTCTGTCCTGTTCCCCTCATTAAAAGCTGCAACCATCGCCGTCAACTTTTCGGGTACGATGTTAGCTGCAACGCTGATGACACCCACACCGCCCAATTCCATTAGGGGTAAGGTCATGGCATCATCTCCTGAAAACAATACGAAATCTTCATCCCTGGTCAAGTTGACAATCTCAGATATCTGGTTCAGGTCGCCGCTGGCTTCCTTAATGCCGATAATGTTGGGATGTTGGGCAAGCCTAGCTGTCACCTCAGGCTTCATGTTGATACATGTCCGGGTGGGTACATTATAAAGTATCTGTGGGATATCAGCATTATCCGCTATCTTGGTAAAATGCCTGAACAGGCCCTCATCATTGGGCTTGTTGTAATAAGGCGTTATGAGCAGTGTAGCATCAGCCCCGGCATTGGCTGCATATTGTGTAAGTTCAAGGGCCTCGGCTGTACTATTAGAACCAGTACCCGCAACCACAGGCACAGGACTGCAATCCACTGTCAGCTCAATAAGGTCCTTATGTTCCTGAAAAGTAAGTGTGGCAGATTCACCGGTTGTCCCGGAAGGCACGATGCCGGAAACTCCCCCCTTTGCCAGGAATTCGATGTTGGAGCGCACTCCATCTTCATCGATGACATCGTCCCGGGTAAAAGGTGTTATTAAAGCAACAAGTACGCCATCCAGCATACCGGAACCACCTGTAATTTATCTTATAAAGGGCTGCCTGTTCTTCTTTCTTGTGATGTATCCGGCAATGCGGTTTCTGATAACCTTGCTCTCAACATTGGTGAACTGGGTGACAAGAGGCTTGTTCGCATCAAAATCACCAGTGAATACATCGCCCTTCTCATTCAGTAATTGATTTGCAAGAGATTTAATATAACTTGGTCTGATTCCCATTTTATGGCTCCTATGATTGTAATATGACCTGCATACTACTCCACTATTCATATATGTTTTCCTTCATGAAAAATCGGTCAAAGGTTTAATGTATTAAAATAGGATATAATGTATTTCGTTATGCCCGACATTGGTCTGATATGGGACACAAAATTACTATTTGAAAAGTTATTTGTGGAGCACGGTTTTGATTACCAGTTGGTACATCCCGCATCCCTGGGTTCACCTTTTGTTCCCAAATTCAAACTGGTTATCATCCCAACAGGTTTTGCCAATCCCCAATATTCCAGTGTGCTGCCACCACTTATGCGCAACCGGCATAGAGTAGAGAATTTCATAAAAACCGGCGGCACATTGCTGGTCTACGGCGCCCTGACAGAATCCCATAACTATGACTGGCTGCCTGTGAATATAGAATATGTCCAGTGCTACGGTCCCGTGGAACTGTCAGAGCATTGCCAACACGCAGCCTCAATGATATTCCCGGATACCAGACCTGAATGTGACGGATTCTTCACTTCATGTGATGGGAACTGCATCATGGTAAACGAATCCGGTGAACCGGTACTTGTAACCATAGAGTACGGCGAGGGACTGATTATCGCCACCACCATCCATGAATTTCCAACACCCGAATTTATCAGGTGGGCGCTCGATGGCTCAAAACCCGCCAGCCTGTAGTGCT
>DAOWEE010000139.1 GCA_030638625.1 Methanosarcinales archaeon | reverse complement strand
CGGCCTGGACAAAGTCCAAGGTCCCAAGTTAATCAGAAATAAGGGACGATTTTCTTGTACCCTTACTGTTCAATGTGTAGAAAATATAGTTATCCTTTTATTCTGGCAAAAAATGCATCGATATTTACATATATGGCTACATATATTTATATAGCCACATATAATTATATAGTAATTTAGTATATGACATGCCACCTAGATTGGCCATAAAGTTAAAAGTATAATAAAATTCCTGTATACGATGATAATTCAAAATGTGGGAATGTAAAAAAAGTCTCATAGGGTATAGAGAAATGTGTGGGTGAAAATGTATGACAATAATTGATGTAATTAACAATATGCCAATAGGTAAAAAACTATTTGCCAGTTTTGGCATTGTGGCATTACTGTTTATCATTGTAGGATATATTGGTATAGTTGGATTGGATACAGCAATAAAAGAAATGGACAATTCTGATAGAGATGCCATTGCAGACATCAGTAAGGCTCAGTCCAATTTGGTTACAGTGTCAATAATTGGAGTTCTCATGGCTGCTCTTTTGGCTTTGGTCATTACACGCAGTATCACAAAACCAATGGACAAGATGGTTGATGCGACAAAGCGAATAGCGAGTGGTGATTTATCTGCTGAGATCAAATACACTTCCAAAGATGAGATCGGGACTCTTGCTGATGCCATTAACGACATGAAGAATTATATCAATTCAGCGATGGAAGAGGCCAACAGAGCTATAGACGAAGCTAAAAGAAAGGTTGAATATCTCAATAACATTCCCACACCAATTGTTGTGATGGATAAAGACCTGAGTGTACAATTCATTAACCTTGCCGGAGCTGCAGCAGTGGGCGGGACCCCTGAGGGAATCATGGGTAAGAAATGTTACGATCTGTTCAAAACACCCCATTGTCATACTCCTGAATGCCGGGTTGTAAAGGCCATACGGGAAAACGACACCTTTGTTGGTGATACTATTGCTAATCTACCGTCAGGCCAGCTTCCGATACGGTATACAGGTACTCCTATCAAAGATGGTGATGGTAATGTTATCGGTGGTATGGAATATGTCATCAATATTTCTGAAGAGAACCAGGCTGTTGCCGAAGTAGAAGAGCTTGTAGCGGCATTTGTAGAAGGTAAACTTGATGCAAGGGGTAACCCGGACAACTACCAGATCGAAGGTTTCAGGAATGTTATCCAGGGCATGAACGACACACTGGATGCGGTTATTGGGCCGTTGAACATGGCAGCTGAATATATTGACCGCATAAGTGCAGGTGATATGCCAGAGAAGATAACAGATGAATATAAAGGCGATTTCAATGAGATCAAGAACAATCTCAACACCTGTATTGATGCAATAAATGAAATGACAGATGATGTCACTACGTTGGCCGAAGCTGTTGAGGAAGGTAAAATGTACATACGTGCCGATACTTCCAAACACGAAGGCGACTTCCGCGAGATTGTACAGGGTATGAATGATACATTGAATGCTGTAGCTGAGCCATTGAATATAGCATCCGACGTTGCCATGAGGTTGGCATCTTCAGCCCAGCAACTGGCATCTTCGTCACAGGAGATGAATGCAACAACCGAACAGGTGGCCACAACTGTGCAACAAATCGCAAAGGGAACACAGAACCAGTCCATACAGGTAGGAAACACTTCCAAGACGATGGAAGCCATTGCACAAATTGTGAGGGAAGTTTCAAATAAATCCCTATCTGCCGCAGAAATTTCAGAACATGCCAGTCAGGCAGCACAGGAGGGAAGTGAGTCTGCCGGAAATGCGGTTGCCAAGATGAATGATATCCAGAAAGTTGTGATGGAATCGGGTGAAGTCGTGAAAGAGCTAGGTGGACGTTCGCAGGAAATTGGTGAGATTGTACAAATGATCACTGGTATTGCCAACCAGACCAACCTGCTTGCCCTCAATGCTGCTATTGAAGCTGCCAGGGCTGGCGAGGCAGGACGTGGCTTTGCAGTGGTAGCAGATGAGGTTCGAAACCTTGCCGAAGAGTCAAAGCAGGCCGCTGATAAGATATCTGTCCTGATTAAGGAGATACAATCCGAAACAGACAAGGCTGTTGTTTCAATGGATTCTGGCACAACTGAGGTTGAAGAGGGTGCAAAGATTGTCAATGAAGCACTTACTGCACTTGAAAGTATAGCAAGCGGTTCTCAGGAAGTGGCAAATGTGATTCAGGAAATCTCGGCTGCTGCAGAGCAACAGACGATGGGGGTTGAAAACGTGGTTAGATCCATTGACGAGATTGCCGCAGTAGCCGAAGAAGCTGCAGCAGGAACAGAAGAAGCATCCGGTGCAACTGAAGAGCAAACCGCAGCAATGGAAGAAGTAACATCACAAGCACAGGAACTCGCAAATATGGGAGCTGAATTACAAAGTGCACTTGAGCGTTTCAATATGAGCAATGGAAAGTGATGTTTTAAAGAATTGTGGAATATTGCAAATCACCTGATTTACCTGATGTAGTAAAAACAGTAAATGGCCAGGTGATTTTTTATTACTGAGGATGAAATCATGTCTAAATTGAATAATTCTATGGCCGAAGATATGCAGCTCGTGGTCTTTGATCTTGATAGTGAAGAGTATGGAGTGGAAATCAGTCAGGTCAGGGAAATCATAAAGATGGAAGTGATCAGCAAAATTCCAAGGGCTCCAGACTATATAGAAGGTGTCATCAACTTGCGAGGGCAGGTCACAACCGTAATCAGTTTGAGGAAAAAGTTCGGACTTGAGGAAAGGGAAGTAGACCAGTATACCCGTATCATTGTAGCAGAGGTTGATGGTTTAACTCTGGGTATTACAGTTGATGCAGTAAATGAGGTCCTTAAGCTGCCAATTAAAGATATTGAAGATACGCCTGCAATCGTGGCAAATGATGTTGACACCAAATACATACGGGGTGTAGGCAAGCTGGATGACAGACTGTTAATTCTTCTGGACATACCTCGAATAATGAATAACGATGAACTTGAACAGATAGACCAGCTGGATATAAGCGGAGTACTTGAGCAAGGGACCGTCAGCGATGATGAATGAAAAACGGTTCATGTAAATCTTCTTTTTAACAGATTTTCCAGATAAATATTTACACGGTTTTATTTTGTAGATGATTACAACAAATGAAGTGTTGATAAATCATCCCCACCAGAAATTACCTGATTTTTCCCAAACGATATTACAATATCATATTACGAAATTCTTATGCAAAATGCTTACTATAGGTAGGATGGGAGAACAGCCAACAATGATACGCGTACTGATTGTAGACGATTCAGCTTTCATGAGACGG
>DAOWEE010000268.1 GCA_030638625.1 Methanosarcinales archaeon | reverse complement strand
ATTTCTTTTATCTGCATGATCATCACTTCCTACGGAAAAATTGCCGGGTTCCACAGTCCTGTGGTCTCATCAAGCCCGAACATCATATTCATATTCTGAACCGCCTGTCCCGATGCCCCTTTTACCAAATTGTCTATGGCAGATACCACCACCAGCCGCTGCCCATCAGCATCCATTTCGAACCCGATGTCGCAGAAATTCGAGCCACGGACCGGGCCCAGCATGGGAATACCGTCCAGGAGCCTGACAAATGGTTTGCCCTCATAGAACTGTTTGTAGATGTCAGCCACCTGTGAGTGGTCTGTCCCTGCTTTCAGGAACAGGTGTGCAGTGGTCAGGATGCCCCTGACCGATGGGATGACATGGGGTGTGAAACTGACCTTGATGTCACTGTCCAGGCGCCCCAGTTCCTGTTGCATCTCGGCACCGTGGCGGTGGGTGGTGAGTTTGTATGCCTGTATGTTCTCGGCCATGTTTGGATAATGGGATACCTGGCTCGGCTCGGCACCGGCTCCTGATATGCCGCTTTTTGAATCAAATACTACCCGCTCTATAAGTCCTGCTGCGGCCAGTGGTGCGGCAGCAAGAGTGGCTCCGGTTGGGTAACATCCGGGATTGGCTACAAATCTGGCATCGCGCACCTCGGGATGTAGTTCAACCAGCCCGAAGACAGCATCGCGGGGTGCCTTGTGCTTTAGTCCGTACACCTGTTCAAAAACACTGGTTGGCAACCGGTAATCTGCACTGAGGTCTATTACTTTTGTACCAGCTTCCAGTAATTGCGGCACCACATCCATGGCGCTGCCGTGGGGTACTGCCGTGAATACTACATCGCACTTCTTTGCCACTTCGCCAGCATCAAGATTCTGGAATTCCAGGTCTGTAAAGCTCTTCAGGTGGGGGTGTGTCTGGCTCACCTGTGTGCCATCCAGGCGGCGCGAGGTGGCACATACCACTTCTGCCTGTGGGTGGCTGACCAGCAGGCGCATCAATTCGCCGCCGGTGTAGCCGGATGCCCCGATAATCCCTGTGCGTATCATGATATCTTTTTACTACTCTCAAGGATTATTAATGTTGGGATATTTATATAGGGAAGCCATATAATCCGGCTATGCTCACCAACAGCTACATTCACATTCCGCGCATTGGCGCCTCGACCGAGCAAAAGATATGGAGCAGCGGGATACAGTCATGGGATGAGTTTTGCGATAACCACCAGAGAGTCGGCATGTCGCCATCAAAAATAAAACAGCTGCTTGACGGCATTGAAGAATCACGGCAGCGGCTTGAGACTTCTGACCACACATACTTTGCAAGAACCCTTCCTTCCAAGGAGCACTGGCGGGCATACCAGAATTTTAAGGCAGATACATTATTCCTGGATATTGAAACCACCGGGCTGTCCCAGGACAGGGATGAAATAACAATGATCGGGGTGTACGGTGGTGGTGAGAGCCAGGTGTTCATAAACGGAATTGACCTGGATGAGTTCCCGCAGGTACTTGAGGGGTGCAAGACTATTGTTACTTTCAATGGTGCGCGGTTCGATCTTCCTTTTATTTCCCATCACTTTCCAGATATACAGTTCGACCAGTTGCATATTGACCTTATGTACCCTTTGCGCAGGATAGGGTTGGCAGGGGGGCTGAAGCATATCGAGACCGTGCTGGGTCTGGCAAGGAGTAGCGAGACGGCTGGTCTGAATGGATTCGATGCTGTGAGATTATGGTACAAGTACAAAAAGGGCGATGCGAACGCACTGGACACTCTTGTAAAGTACAATCAGGAAGATATCTCTAATCTTGAGACCATCATTGACCTGACATACGACCGTTTGGTGCAAAATGCGTATGGGAAGGACGAGTCAACACGCCAACTATATATACTATAACTTCAGTTTAAATATCAACAAACAACAAAATTTTCAAACAATTAGCAGGGGATGCAAAATTGGACGTTTTTTGGACAATATATAATACATTAGATGAGATTGGAAGAAGGGAACTTATCAGAAAATTGATGGCCAGACCACTAAAGGCATAAAATCTTGGTTGAAAACCACAGGTTTTAATCTGCTGACCATCCTTTACAGTCTTGATGACCGATATTCCGCAAGACCATCCCAGATACCACTCCCTCATGACCAGGCATCGCATAGTGAGCGGTGTGGATAAAGGCATTACCAGCCAGGAAGGGTTGATAGCACAGGGCAGGGGCGAGGCTTTTGATTATCTTATCGGTGAGGAAACGCTACCTTCTGCCCGGGCTGCCGAATATGCGGCTGCAGCCACTATTTTGCTTGCCGAAAGACCGGTTATATCGGTGAATGGCAATGCGGCAGCCCTGGTTCCTGCCGAACTGGTGCAACTGTCAGATATAACAGGTGCGCCCCTGGAAGTGAACCTGTTCTACAGGACCGGGGAGAGGGTATTGAAGATTATCGAGCACCTGCAGGCTCACGGGGCAGGGCAGGTACTGGGGGGCCAGCCTGATGCAGCCATTCCCGGACTGTCGTCCCAAAGGTGTAAAGTGTGCCGCAGTGGAATCTATTCGGCAGATGTAGTGTTTGTCCCACTGGAAGATGGCGATAGGTGCGAGGCTTTGGTGGGAATGGGAAAAAAAGTGGTGGCTGTGGATTTGAACCCCCTGTCAAGAACAGCACAGTGCGCCACCATTTCTATTGTAGATAATGTTGTAAGGGCAGTACCCAATATGGTCGGGATGGTCATGGAGTTGAAGGGCAGGGATGCAGGTTACCTGCATGGGATAGTGAAGGATTTTAATAACAAGAGAGGGCTTGCTGATGTCATGGATTTTATTTCCAGGCATTTGAGCGAGATTAATTAAGATTCTCTATAAAAGACACACCAACAAAAAGAATATCGAAGGCT
>DAOWEE010000290.1 GCA_030638625.1 Methanosarcinales archaeon | reverse complement strand
TTCGCCATCGACGGGTCCGTTCCAGTCCTTGAGATAACCAGCCCAGGCCAGATAGGGGAATATCCGGCTGTTCTTTTTTGGGTCGCAGGAGATGATGTATTTCAGGGGCTGCAGGTTGGCGCCTGATGCCGAGTGTCTGGCAAGGTCGATGAGTTCTGAAAGGGTTTCAGGTGATATGGCTTCTTCCTGATGGAATCGCCTGTAACTCCTGTTCTTTAGTATCAGTTCTTTTATCATGATCAACACTCAGCTTGATGTGCATATTGTCAGCAGCACGGGTCCTCAGCGGTACCGCAGGTAGGCTCATCTTTCCCTGTTAAAGCAGCATAGAACATGGCATAAGCACAACCTACACCGCTCTCAACGGTAATTGCGCCGGTCGGGCAGTTCATCTGGCATGCCCCGCATTCCATGCAGGCGAGGTAGTCTGCCAGCCGGACCTCATTTTCACCAGGGGCGAAGACTGCGTGTGGGCAGACAGTAGTACACATCCTGCAGTTAATGCACTTAGCAGGGTCGTACTTGAGTGTGTTTGACTGGTATGAATCGAACATTGTTACCATCCCGTAATCCGTAATATGGTGAGTATGATTAATGTTGCTACCCCTGAAGCGAACATCCATGCCATGATACGTGTGTAGGTGGATATTTCCTGCCGTACTCCGGTCACTGAGGTGAATGTGGTGGAGCCCGTGAAGTTCAATGACAAAAAGGCAGTAACAGGCGGCATAACCATCATGGGGGCAATGGCCCGTGTAATCTGCATACATGGTGTGGTATCTATTTCGTACTGGTATGCGGCAAGTGCAAAGGGCAGTGCAACCAGACCGCCCAGTATTAACCCCTTACTGCTGAAGTCCTTTGTGGGGATGAATGGCAGCAGGATCGGGAAGAGCACAATACCTGCCAGCATAGTAGCGGCAGCACCTGCCCCCGCCAGCGGGCCTGAGACAAAGTACAGGATTAGGGGTATGACCAGGAGGTACGGGAGTAGCTTGACCAGCTCTACCGGAAACAAAACCAAACGCTCTATCAAATTGAATTGCACCCTTCGCATCTCAGGAGTGGCCTTGTGTGTCTCCAGGTATTCGGGCAGGTCTGCTGCACGCACAGGTCCGTATTCTACCCTGAAGCCTGTGAGTTTTTTCACTTCATGGGCAGATACTCCGGTAGCACCCAGTTGCGGCAGGATGAGCATGCGATGATTGACCTTATCGGCCAGTCCGGTAATCTTGATACGGTTTACCAGTTCACCGGTACCGAATGTGCCTTTGCCGGCAGCGCACCATACATTGACACCCTTTGTATCCAGCACCAGGATGTAGCAATTCATCCATTCATCAAGGGATGAGCGCAGTGCGTCAAAGGACAGGGTATAGTTGGCAGTGACGAACACAGGTGAGTCTGGTGTTGGGCTGCCCAATGAGTGCAAGCCCGGTTCTACACGGTGGCCTGAGCGGTTTAGCCCCAGGCGCGCAAGGAAATGGTCGCGGCGGTCGGACAGGGTGAGCTGATTGGTGGTGGGCATTACCAGGGGAGTGGTGAAGGTGAAGATGGTACCTGACATTTAACTTCTATTGTTTATTCGGTTGGTTAATATAGATGACGTAGATTTATGATGATTGAAAGTTTGGTGTTAATTACTCAACTTTCGGGGTTTATATACCCCAATAGGCTTAGAATCACAACAATCTTTTTCTGAATGTTTGACAATGTCATCACCTTATGAAATAATTGATGTAAAATTCAGTAGAAAAGCATGTTACAGAAAATTTGACGAATTATATTTTGTTCTAATTTTTGAAGAACAGAAAGATGAAATAGATATAGTACCAGTATTAAAAATAGATGAAGTGAGATTGATAAGATATGGCTTCAGTAGAATTTGATCCGGAAATAAATGTGATGTACATTCGCTTTAAAAAAGTAAAATAGATAAATTCGAACCTTTAGAGGTTGAAGCTTGAATAAAGAAATATAATCCTGCTGCCAACTTCTTTCACACTAACCAGTTGCTCCCTGCATTTCACCCAATAGATAGAATATGAAACCACATGATCACCCACGACCTCCTTATAATCGGCGGCGGCCTGGCCGGGATGCGGGCAGCCCTGGAAGCCAGTAAAGACGTTGACATTGCCATCATATCCAAAGTAAACCCCCTGCGTTCCCATTCGGGCGCGGCACAGGGCGGGATTGCTGCCGTGCTGGATGATTGGGCCAATAGGGTCGGGGACAGTCTTGAAGCCCATATCCAGGATACTGTTATGGGGAGCGACTATCTGGGAGACCAGGATGCTATCGAAATTCTGTGCAAAGAGGCACCGGATGATATCAAGACCCTTGATTCGATGGGTGCAATATTCAGCAGGACAGCCGAGGGCTGGATAGCCCAGCGGGATTTCGGTGGGCACACTTACCCCCGTACGTGTTACGCTTCTGACAAGACCGGGCACATCCTGCTGCAGACCATGTATGAACAACTGATAAAGCACAGGGTCAGGGTATATTCAGAATGGCATGTGCTTTCCCTTATCATTGAGGATAATATCTGCCGGGGTGTGGTAGCTTACGATATGGCACGTGGGAAGTTAGAACTTATCAGGGCCAAGGCCGTGCTCTTAGCAACAGGTGGATACGGGCGGGCATTCAGGATCACATCCAACGGCCATGCCAATACAGGAGATGGGCTGTCACTGGCCTACAGGGCGGGCGTGCCACTGCAGGATATGGAATTCGTGCAGTTCCATCCCACTGGGCTGTACAAACACGGGATCCTGATCACAGAAGGAGCCAGGGGTGAAGGTGGATTCCTGATCAACAGCCTGGGTGAGCGTTTCATGGAACGATACGCTCCGGACAAATTAGAACTGGCATCAAGGGATGTGATAGCCAGGGCCGTCCAGACCGAGATCAATGAGGGGCGGGGATTGGATGGATGCGTGCTTCTTGATCTGAGGCACCTGGGTAAGGATTTGATCATGGAACGTCTTGCCCAGATACATGATATTGCTCTTAGTTTTTCAGGTATCGACTGTATTGAAGAGCCAATTCCTATTCAGCCCACAGCTCATTATTCCATGGGAGGCATCCCCACTGATGTGAACGGACAGGTGTTGGGAACCAGCGGCTTGTTTGCTGCAGGGGAATGCACTTGTGTTAGCGTGCATGGCGCCAACCGTTTGGGTGGGAACTCTATGATGGAGACCATCGTATTTGGCAGGCGGGCCGGGATAAGTGCTGTTAATTTCGTGAAAAAGTCAGGTCTGCAACCTGTACCTGCAGGTGCGCTGGAAGATGTTGAGCACGAGATACTGGAGATCAAACATAAAAACGGGCATGAAAATGTGGCAGATATCAGATACGAACTCCAGTCCATCATGACCGAAAAATGCGGGATATTCAGGAATAAAGA
>DAOWEE010000057.1 GCA_030638625.1 Methanosarcinales archaeon | reverse complement strand
TCATCTACACCAGGGGGATGCTGTAAAGGCGCAAGTCCGACCAGAATGAGCATGGTTTTCTGTTTCTTGATGAGTTCTGCGAGCCTCTCGCCCTTTTCCCAAGGTGAGACCTCATCTGGCTTAGGGTCGCCAAACCATTTCAGAGCAGATGCAACGAACACATCAGAAGACACCTGTTTATCTTCCGATGCACCTTGACTGTAGAATGACCAGCCGAAAACACGTTCTGCACCACCAAAATGGTTATCACGCATGCGGTTCAGCCATGAGTTAACAAGAGCGGTCTTGCCAACACCACCCCATGCAACAAGAGTGACAATATTGGTTTTGTGGTCGGCCCAGGCTGCATCCAGAGCTTCCAGTTCCTTTTCACGGCCGAAGAGGGCGGAGCTTGTGGATGGTAATCTGGCGAGGGATATTTTTTCTGGAGGTAAAGGAGCGCGGCCTTCGTTGCTGGAATCCTCGGGACTACCTTTGATTATGGCTGCCACCTCCTCAGCAATCGCCACTAAGTTTGTGTCAATCTGGTTTTTATTACCATCTGAAAGAGGCTTCCCGTCCTTAGGTCGAAGATTCATATGGGAAAGCCATTTAACTTGCTTCCATCCACAGGGTTCCGCGATGATGGGGAATATGCGCATTCCTTCTTCGTCGCGTCGTTTAAGAAACGTTGGAACTTCTGTACCTAGGATAAATTTTGAAGTGAGAAAATGGCGTGAGATCAGCAAAATAGCCACGTTGGCCTTTGCCATGGCCTCCTCAATTTCCTTTTCCCAATCCTCACCCCCACCTATGCGGCGGTCGTCCCACACATCGAGAAGACCTTCATGTTGCAGCACACCCAGATGGGACACCAGTCGGTCCTTACAGGCTTCGTCCTTGTGACTGTAACTTATGAAAACTGTGGGTGTTGTCATACTGTCTCCTTTTTTTACAATGGTCAATTTTTTAAGCTTTTATTTATTGAGAAGGCGTTCATTTATAATTGTTGCTATATGGATACAAAATTTTATCATAGTTCATTTGTCTGAGCAATGGCAGCAACTGGACCCCATCGATAGTCACCGCACCATTCCTTTCAAATGAGGAAACTCCGACCTGGGTACTCTGCTACTTCTTCCTTTGATTCCACCACTCTCCAGCCGCCCGCCATACTCTACTCTCCTGCGCTGCCCCTGATGCACTTACCCGGCCGCTCTTAGATGCTGCGAATAGATACCGGTTACATTACATCCTGGCACTATCAAACCAACCGCGGATGAACGCAGATAAACGCAGATGCGACAACAAAATTCCGCGTTCATCGGCGTTTATCTGCGGCTTTCTTATATTCACCCCTTCCCAAAGTAATCCTTCAACAGATCCACCACAACCTTGTTCAGAAAGATGAGCCCTATAAGGTTCGGTATTGCCATTAGCGCATTGGTAATATCAGAGAACAGCCAGATACTCTCCAGATACCGTACCGCTTCTGGAAGGTCAACCACACCCGCACCCACCACAATACCCACCAAAAACACCGAATAATACACCCTCAAAAATGACCTGTAAAATCCAATATCATCCGAAATCTTTTCCACAAAATACGAAAGACACTGCTTCCCATAGAACGACCACGTCAGTATGGTGGTAAAAGCGAACAGCACCATCCCCAGCGTAATAATCACATCCCCGGCAAACCCAATCTGTGAATTAAAAGCATGAATGCTCAGTGAAGTACTGGTCTTGCCAGTCTCCCATGCCCCGGTGGACACAATGACCAGCCCGGTCATGGTACACACCACAATAGTATCAATAAAAGGACCCAGCATGGCAATCAATCCCTGGCGGACGCTGTGTGTCGTCCTGGCTGCGGCATGTGCCATAGGTGCGCTGCCTAGGCCCGCCTCATTAGAGAAAATCCCCCTGGCAATACCAAAGCGCACAGCATTGGCCACGGCAGCCCCGGTAAAGCCCCCCACGGCAGCCGTACCTGAGAACGCGCTGTCGATAATAGTATAAAATGCCCCCGGAATCTTGTCAATATTAATTATGAGGACCGCCAGTGCAGAAATTACATACAATGTCGCCATAAAAGGCACCAGACTGCCAGCTACATCCCCCAGCCGCTTAATGCCGCCAATAATCACCACACCCACAACAACAGCCAGTACCAGCCCCGTGACAACTCCAGGTACGCCAAACGTATCATTCAATGCCAGGGACATGGAGTTGGCCTGGGTCATATT
>DAOWEE010000354.1 GCA_030638625.1 Methanosarcinales archaeon | reverse complement strand
TGCAATTACATCAATTTCCACGCAGGGATAACAATGGACAAAGTAATGGAGATATACGAAAAACTGAAAGACCGGGTAAGCCTGGAAGAATTTCTAGGCCTGGTGGATGAAAAGGAAGCGCAAATGGCTGGACTTGCTGACAAAGATACTGCCGCCAAACTTGTTGCTCTTACCATGGGAATATCTGATGAAGAGAAGAAGATCGGAGAAGTGACAGCAGAATTACCTAATGTGGTTCTGGTAGGCAAAGTTATTGCCTGTTCAGATGTGAGAACATTTAGCCGTGAGGATGGTTCAAGTGGCAATGTTGCTAATCTTACACTGGCCGACGAAACAGGTTCTATCAGAGTGGTATTGTGGGATGCTGCAGCAGATCTGGTAAAGGTGGGCGAGATTGTATTCGGGGATTCAATCCAGGTGTCAGGTTTTGTCAAGGAAGGTCGAAACGGACTTGAGGTTAGTTTGGGAAGAGAAGGCAAGATTGATAAAATTGCTTTAAGTGAAGACATACAGGTGAGGACAGACCCATACCAGATAAATGAGATTAAAGAGGGAATGGGGAATATATACCTGATAGCAAAAGTGCTGGACATACCAGACATCAGGACTTTCCAGCGCAAAGACGGCTCAAGTGGTAAAGTGCGCAATGTGAGCCTGGGTGATAACACTGGCAAGATTAAAGTCACACTGTGGGAAGAAAATGCCGATGCTGCTAGTACTATTAAGCCAGGGGACAACGTGGAGATTACAGGTGGATATGCAAAAGAGAACAGTTACAGTAACCAGATAGAAATTAATCTGGGAAATAACAGTTCAATCCAGAAGAGCAGTAAAAATGTGGAATTTAAGGAACAGTTCACCCCGATTGCAGATATTGTGCCAAACCAGCAGTACAATGTTGAAGGGCATATCACTGGACTGGACGAACTTAAAGAATTCCAGCGCAAGGACGGGTCTGCTGCAAAGGTCCTAAACATCCATATATCAGATGATTCTGGAAGGATACGGGCAGCTCTGTGGGGTGAACAGGCTGATATTATTCAAGACATCGACCTGGGAACACGAGTGCAGGTTATTGACTGCTATGCCAAACCAGGATGGAACGATGAAGTTGAATTGAGCGTGGGCGAGCGCAGCAGAATTATTATCTTGGAAAAATGATAGGGTGATAAATTTTATCTACCCTGCGCTTTAGCCTTTTTGGACTTTTTTAGTTTCTTCTTGGCCATTTTCGTTTTAAATTCGCTGACCTCTTCCACTTTTTCTTCCTTTTCTTCACTGTAAAAAAGCAGACCTGCCACCAAACCAAACACCACAATAAACAATACTAAATAAAACTGGAATTCAGTCAATGGTCTGAAATCTATATGTCCGAACATGAATTTGTCAAGTACAATAATGATTGCAGTTGAAATTGCCGCTATAAATAATGAGTACTGTATGGTAAGAAAGTTCTGTGAATACGTATTTTCGGTTTCAGAATTCATTGAGCCTATCTCCTATTTCTCCTTTGAAGTCGTATATGTAAAAAAACCTTTTGTTTGGTAATTATTCCTTATCCTGTTCGATTATGAAAGTACCCACATAACCACAATCATTACACTGATACTGAACTCCGGTCTTCAATCCCATGTAATACGTAACGTTGGTTGAGCTGCAATTTGGGCATATGAGAACACTCCTGGCTCTATTGTGGGATGCCTCTTCCATTTTTTTTTCCAGTTCAATGAAATCGTCTGCAATTTCAGAATCGTTCATGTTCCTACCTTCTCAACGTAATAATGAAACAGGTCCCTTTTCCTTCCTTACTTTCGGCCCTGATTTCCCCATTGTGCCCTTCTACAATCCTCTTCACAATAGCAAGACCCAGTCCTGTACCCTTTTCCTCGTTAAAAACTTCACCACCCAGTTTATAGAATTTTTCAAAAATATGTTCCAGGTCATCACTGGATATGCCAATACCATTATCTTTCACAGTAATCTGCACCTGCTCGTCCGTGTCTACAACCTCAATATCTATCCTGCCACCCCAGGGCGTAAATTTTAATGCGTTATTTATCAGGTTCACAAATACTGTCTCAAGAGCATTCGCATTCCCTGTTATTTCGGACATGTCCGCAGGTGACGAAAATTTTATAGCAATACCATGGTCATAAGCGATTTCATAAATCGTTTCCACCGCTGAATCAATTACCTCACGCAAGTTCACCTGTTCTTTCCTGAAATCGATTGCACCGGATTCAATTCTTGCAATGTCCAGCAGGTCACTGACTGTCCTGGTTTGACGGTCAACGTTTTTGATGATTTTTGTGAGTAAGTCTGAACTATCTATCTGCTCATGGTCGCCACTGGTCATCAACAATTCTGCTGAAGTTTTTATGGCGGTAAGAGGTGTTTTAAGTTCGTGGGATGCCATGGAAACAAAATCGGATTTCAGTTTATCCAGTTCTTTCAATTTTAAATTTGCACTTTCCAGTGAATCATTGAATCCTTTCAATTCCATAGTTTTTCTTTCAACTTCAAGTTCCAGTGACTTATTCCATCTGATAAGCAGGAATATTATGGTGATACCACCTAGCATGGTTATACCACCGGACACAACCACAAACCCGGCCTGTTGCAATAACATGGAATACATCAACGCAACAACTTTTGATTTGGGACTTACCACTGCCACAGACCACAGACGGCGGTGCCAATTGATAGGTGAATATGCAACTATCATATCCTCTGTTTTGCCATTTTCGGTATAATTTATAAAATTATCAGTCCCCTCTGAAAACAATAAATAATTGCCAGTGTCTTCTGAACCGTTCACCTGCTCATAGATTATCTGTAAATGCTGAGGATTGGAAACCTTCAGGATTTCTATACTATTTTCTCCTTGTGCAAAATAATCTGAACTGTCAAACAGTACCTGCCCATCCCGGTCAATCATGTAAACGTAACCATTGGAATCATACGTTTCAAGATATTTTTCAGATAATGTTGACATCTTGATAATGCCCAGTATGGTTCCCTTGTATTCAATCCCTTCATACACAGGAACCCAGATAAATGAGCCCAGCCCTCCTTCAAACAGTTGTAATGGATTGGTACAATATGTTCCTGTTTCCTTAGCATGCTCAATAGGCCATTGCTGGTTGTTCTCGTAAAGGTTGTATCCGAAGGGAACATTCTCCTCAGGGTAACCCATGACCACCACACCTGTGTCATTAATAAACTGAATTACATGGAAACCCTGACTGCCATCGTAGATGACTTTGAATAACTCCTGATACTCATCAGGTGTTGAACCGGCTTCATTTTTTGCCAGTGACTCAACAAGATTTACTTTCTCATCCAGGAATTCCTCAATTCCTGTTGACATCTGTCTGGCCAGCAATAGTTGCTGTTCTTTATATTGTGATGTGATTATTTCATCTACTTTGGAATAGGTATTGACACCTAAAAATACAATGAATAACAACAGGATAAGACTTACAATCGCTATGAACAAGAGAACCTGTTTTTTATGCTTACTCAATAAATCATAATCTTCCTGTCTGGCCATTGAATCACTTACTAAATTTTAAGTCGAGGGTATATTCACATCTGTCAACAGTATACTGCTTTGTAGGAATATATACATTCCTAAAATTCCTGCCAAAAAATAATTCATTTCTTCCGGTGGGACAGTATTTCCTCAGACATCCGTTTCTTTATCTGCATGAACTCTATGTCTGAAACGCCCACAACTTCAAGTACTCCGTCCCTTAAAAAGCATGGTTTGGAGATTTTACAACACCAGGTCATACTACCAAAACAGGTACTATCCCCATATTCCAACGGAGTGCCCTCGACAAAATCAAGTTTCAATCTTGCAAATTCTTCTGCGGTCATTCCTATCTGCTTTAATGCATTGTGCAATGCACATGGTTTTACAGGCAAACAACAAAAGGTCAGTGCCCTTAAATCCCCGCCGCCGCAGATATGCTTGGGCGAATTGTACCAACCAGTCGTCATCTGTACTGAAGTGACTTGGTCAACTAAAAACCGCAACGTATTGGGCTCGTTAATTACAGCCCTGGCAGCAGAGACCATATCTGCTCCCCGTGAGAACATGGCCTTAGCCGATGAATAGTCCACTATTGAATTGTTGCCAATAATGAACAGTGAAGTGCTATTCCGTATTTTCCTGATGATATTGACATCGGCACCACGACCGCCCATGGCATCTATGTGGATAATGTGTGCCCCTGCCTGTTCAATGACCTGTGCCACTTCAAGGTCATCCACAACATTTGCCCTGGTCTTGACAGATACTACTGCACCCGTACTCCGGACCGTTTCAATAATCTCACGCAATGTATCCAGATGTCCCAGCAGGGATTCGCCTGCGCCCAGTTCCATTATCTCAGGCTGGCGGCAGTGAGCATTTATCTCAATACCGACCCCGTATCTTTTTGCCAGGCGCGCGGCATCAGCGTATGCTTCAATATTCGCAGCCCTGACATTGACCATGACGGCTGTACCTGTATCCTCACTGGTAATGGCCTGCAGTTCGGATTCCAGGAATTCCAGGGGAGAGTCTGTTATGAACTCGTTGCGTCCCCGCTGGACTTCTCTTTGTGCGGCCTCATTGGTCAGCTCATCCAGATTGTATCCGCCCAGTACCACCATTCCTGCATGGTCTGTGAACTGGGCTGCAAACTTGCTGTTGGTGATTCCAGCCATGGGGGCCAGTGCAATAGGGTTCTTAGGAGTCAGGTATCCTATCTTAAGATCGAATGGGGCAATTATTTCTGTGTTCAATTGATTCCCTCAAATTATATGCGACAAATGATTAATGCAAATATAAGGATTCTTCGTGCTTGTTT
>DAOWEE010000269.1 GCA_030638625.1 Methanosarcinales archaeon | reverse complement strand
GGCAGCAGAATCTCATAGATTTTTAATTATATCATAAGATAGATAGGCTTTTAACATATTGTGATAATCTCCTGACTCTTACAAAACAGCTAATTGTTCTAATACATTTTTAGGTGACATATTTGCATATAATTATCATCGGTGCTGGTGATGTTGGTTATCATCTTGCCAAAGCACTCTACAAAGACCACGAAGTTGTTATTATTGAAAAAGACGACGATGCCATTGAGCAGGTAATGGGTCTTGATGTCCAGGTTATCCATGGCAATGGAGCCGATGTAAAGATATTGAAAAAAGCTGGAGTGGAAAAATCAGATTTGGTAGTGGCAGTAACAAACCATGATGAACTAAATATTGTGGCAAGTATGGCAGCCAAGCTGATGACCCACAACGGAACCAAAACTATTGCCATGGTCAGTAATCCTGATTACATAAATGAACCTGTAACTATGCGGGAACAAGTGGGCATGAATATCATGATATGTCCTGAACTGTCTCTTGCTGATGAAATGTACCAAATACTTTCTGTACCTTCAGCTGTTGATGTCCAGGATTTTGTTGGTGGACTTGTCAAGATGATAGAGTTCAAAGTTGATGATGGAAATGTCCTAGTGGATAAGGCTCTCAAAGATGTAGAATTCCCTCAGTGCAGCATGATATCAGCCATATTCAGGGATAGTGACATCATCATTCCAGGAGGGAGCGACTTAATCCGCTCAGGTGATCGGGTGGTGATTATTGGAAAGGAAGAGGCAATTCAGGACATCCGGAAATGGTTCGAGGTTAGCAACCAAAGCAAAAAAGTGCTGTTGGTGGGTGGGGGTACTGTTGGGTTCTACCTGATTGAACTACTTCGTAAAGCAGACTTTAATATCACATTGATTGAAAAGGACCTGAAACGATGTGAAATGATTGCTGAGTCCTTGCCAAATGTCATGGTCATAAACGGTGACGGGACTGATATGAAAATACTGGATGAAGTAAATGTCCCTGGTATGGATGCAGTAGTTTCTGTTACCAATAGTGATGAGAAGAACCTTCTTTGCTCCCTGCTTGCCAGGCAGTTGGGTGCAATTAAGGTCTTGGCCCGCGTGGAGAGGACCGAATACACCCAGTTGTTCGAGATGGTGGGTATAGATGTGGCAATGAGTTCCAGGGATGCTACAATTAATGAGGTGCTCAAAACCACCCTGCTTAAGACAGGAATTCAATCCATTACAACACTGGAAGGTGAAAAAGCAGAAATACTTGAACTGACTGCAAAGGAAGGTTCCAGAATCATAAAGAAGCCATTGAAAAGTGTTAAATTCCCAAAAGGAGCAATAGTTAGCACAGTGGTGCATGGGAATAACATAATTGTACCTGACGGTAATATTCAGATACAGCCAGGCGATAAAGTTATTGTCTTCACCAAATTGGAAATGGTTTCAGATGTTAAGGAACTTTTCAAATAGGCCGGATAGCCTTTGTCATTTTATATAAATTACGTTTACAGTGGGTTGTACAATGAGATTTAAAGTAGTCCTTAACACCCTGGGAATTATCCTGAAATACCTGGGGGTTCTGATGCTTATCCCGGCGCTGGTTGGATATTATTATTCCTGGCAGGACCCGGCACAGTTCCCATCTGTTATGGTCTTTGTATATTCATTCATAATCACAACGTCATTAGGGCTTATACTGGAATATACCAACCGCAACACTGATGAGTTAAGGAACCGCGAAAGTTTTGGTATAGTGGCTTTTGCCTGGCTGTCAGCAGCAATCTTTGGCGCTTTGCCATTCCTGTTCAGCGGAATGCAGCCAATTGATGCCCTGTTCGAGTCCATGTCAGGCTTTACTACTACCGGCGCCACCATTATGACAGATATTGAGTCACATTCAAGGGCTTTGCTATTCTGGCGCTGTTTCATGCAGTGGCTGGGCGGTATGGGTATTATCATGCTGTTCCTGGCCATTCTGCCTAAACTGGCAATAGCGGGCCGTCAGTTATTCAAAGCAGAGGCGCCCGGTCCCACTGAAGATAAACTCAAGCCCAGGCTTAAGGAGACTGCCAAGATACTTTGGATGGTGTATGTGGTTATTTCAGCGGTTGAGTTCATTACACTACTGTTGGCCGGTATGGGAGTATACGACAGCCTGACCCACACCTTCACTACCATGGCATGCGGTGGATTTTCACCCAGGGCCGATTCCATTGCTGCTTTCAACAGTCCCCTTATCGAGGGGATTATTGTATTTTTTATGTTCGTGGCAGGTGCCAATTTTGCACTTCATTACAGGCTGATATATGTGGACCATAGAAGCCTGCTAAAGGACGGTGAGTTCAAGTTCTATGGTTTTATTATTGTCTTTTCCACTGTGGCGCTGACCTGGACACTCTGGAGGACAGGGACGTTTGTGGAGATTGGGACATCTTTCAGGTATGCCATATTCCAGGTGCTGTCAAGCCTGACAACAACGGGTTTTGCCACCCATGATTTTAACCCGTGGCCGGACTCGT
>DAOWEE010000193.1 GCA_030638625.1 Methanosarcinales archaeon | reverse complement strand
GACATATCAAGAGTGGGGAACACAATAGACCTGGACCCTTTCAGGATTGACGAAGTGCTTCAAAACGGTACCTGTACCTTTGTTTCGTCTAAATTCTATAATAAAGGTGTTTACCGGGTAAAGAACAACCAGACTAAACGGTATGAAGATTTTGCCATAAACATTGATAAAATCGAGGCAGCAACCTATGAAGGACTCATAGGAGAGTTTGGAGAGGGTTGTGTGGATGCCAGTCTTTGGGATGATGTACCAGATGGATCTATGGTCTTCTTTTATTCATTCAAGCTGGAAACAGACCTGGTCAAGCAGCATTCCGGAAAAAAGGAAGAATATCTGGAAGCCTGAGTTATAGTTCCCTTTGCCCGCTTACAGTTTCCAACAACATTCCTTCCACAATAATAGGGTGGTCCCTTTTAGCACTGTTTATGGCATTGGTGAGTTTCCACTCCTTTTCTGAGTAAATGCTCAAAATAGCTTCGCCTTTTCGTACAGTTTCACCATTCTTCTTATGTATCAGCACACCAGCACCCTTATCGTTGGGCGCCCCTGCCAGCCTTGCAATTTCAACAATACGTTTGTTATGGAACTCTACAATATAGCCGTTAGACGGCGCAAAAATCTGGGCAGTCTTGTCCCCTATGGGTATATCATCAGAAGTTATAGCAGGATTGCCGCCCTGTATCTCGATAATCTCGCGCATTTTTTCAAGGGCCTTCCCTGACTTCAATATCTCATAGGCCATATTCCTGCCTTCACCTTTGTTTGCAGCACCGCCCATCTCAAGCATCAGACCGGCAAGTCCCACACTCTTCTGGATAAGACTGTTGGGTCCTTCCATGGATTCAAGCACTTTCAGTGCCTCAACTACTTCCAGCCCTCCCCCAACTGTCCTGCCCACCGGTGATGCTCCGTAGGTCATGGCACATTCCACCTGCATCCCCAGCCTGGCTCCAAGGTCAATGAGGCCGCGGGCCAATGCCCTGCCCTCTTCCACGTCAGGTATCTTAGTACCTGAACCGGTCGGGATGTCTATGACCACGCAGTCCGCGCCAACGGCGCCCTTCTTGGCCATGATGCTTGCCAGCAACTGGCAGCTTGGGTCAAGTGAAAGTGGATATTCCACCCTGATAAGTTTGTCATCAGCAGGCGCAATATTAGTGGCACCGCCCCAAACTATAACACCGCCTACCTTTTCAGTCATTGATTTTATCTCGTCAGCATTGAATGCAACAGGCGCCAGTATCTCCATCAGGTCTGCCGTGCCGCCGGCCCCAGTAATGGCCCGGCTACTCGTCTTTGGAATCAGCAGTCCTGCTGCTGCCACTATAGGTACGATGAGCAGTGAAATCTTATTCCCCGGCACACCGCCAATACTGTGCTTGTCCATGATGGGGTGGGTATCGAATTCAAGTTTTTCTCCTGTATCTATCATTGCCCTTGTCAGCCATTCAGTCTGCTCAGCAGGCAGGCAGTTCATGTGGGAGGCTGTGATAAATGCAGTCATCTCAATGTCGCTGAGATTTTCTTTTACAATATCATTCACCAGGTCATAGATATCTTCCCTGGTGTATTTCCCACCGTCCATGATGTGTTTGATAGTACTCACAGAAGCGGGTTTTGTGGCCGGTGAAATCCCAAGGGTACTTGCATCATTGATATGTTCGATTATCTCGTGATATACCCCGATAGTGCCTTGGGGAATTATATCGTCTGTGGTATCTACAATAGCAGTAAGGTAACCATGGTCTTTCAATTTTACGCGGTCGCCCGCCAGGACACCCAGTTCCTTTGCGTCAAGGTTGTTCAATACAACTTTGTGTTTGCCTACTTTGATATTGATTGGCTGAACCGATAATTCCATAATTTCACCATTTTTAAATATTAATCAATTAAATATTAACTCAAAAACACATTAATCTATTGTATTTTTCATCTCAGCACCCAGTGAGGATAACAGGCGTTCACGTAACACATTTGCATCAACGCTGGTCCTGTCACGGGGCCTTGGTAGGTCTATTTTAAAAATCTCCTTAATCCTACCCGGACGTGATGTGAATACTACCACCCTGTCTGCCAGGTATACAGCCTCATCCACACTGTGGGTAATGAATAACAAAGTCTTTTTGTCCCGTTCCCAAATCTTCAGTAGTTCCTGCTGGAGTCTGTTCCGGGTCTGTGCATCCACGGCACCAAAGGGTTCGTCCATTAACAAAACTTTTGGGTCGTTGACCAATGCCCTCGCTATGGCAACTCGCTGTTTCATTCCACCGCTCAGTTCATGGGGATAACTGTCAGCGAACTTTGACAGCCCTACCAGTTCCAGGTACTGCCTGGCAGTATCTTCCCGCTGACTTTTTGGGACTTTTTTCATTTCCAGGCTGAAGGTAATGTTCTTAAGTACCGTTCGCCACGGGAACAACGAATATTCCTGGAACACCATGCCCCTGTCGGGTCCAGGTCCCTTTATAGGTTCATCGTGTAAAATAATCGTGCCCGAGTCAGGTTTTTCAAGTCCGGCTATAATCCTGAGCAATGTGGTCTTCCCGCATCCAGACGGCCCGATAAAGCAAACAAATTCCTTGTCTTTCATCTCCAGGTTAATATCTGAAAGTGCCAGGACTTCATCTCCTTCTTCAGAGTGATATGTCTTGTTGATATCGTTAATTAAAAGCATTGAATCACCAGGTCAGACAACCACGCCAGACTGCCATTTAAGCCACCATACCTGTACGAGATACCTGAACGCTCTATCGATAATCAGCGCGATCATTCCCAGGACAAGCATGTATGTAAGTACCATATCCATGTGATGCAAATCGTTCCAGAACCATATCTTCCGGCCAATGCCATAAGTACTGACTCCGAAAATTTCAGCGGCAACCACACACATCCAGCCCACACCCATACCCACCCTGATACCAGTGGCAATTGAAGGGAGGGCTGAAGGCAGTGCGATTCTGAGGATTATATCCTTATTTTTAACACACCCCAGTACCTTTCCCGACTCCACCAGCACCTTTGGTGTATTCTTAAATCCAGTGTAGGTATTGATAAGTATGGGGAATACCGCCCCGACGAATATCACGAATCCAGCTGCGTATTTGTTGAGTCCGAACCAAAGAATGGCAAAAGGTATCCATGCAAGGGGCGGGATTGGCCTAATCATCTCTATGATGGGGTCTACTGCCCTGTCAATGCTCTTGAACCAACCCATCATAGTACCAATGGGTATGCCTACCAGTATGGCCAGTCCGATACCTAAAACGAAGTAATTGAGACTTGTCATGATATCGCGGTAGAGTTCGCCATCCTGGACAAGTCCGATAAAAGCTGATACAACGCTGGTGAAACTGGGCAGGATATATTTTATGTCAATGATCCTTGCCACAATTTCCCAGATGACTATAGCTGTTGCTATAGATGCTAATTCAAGAGTTCGTTTTTTGGTACCCTGGCCTCTATCCATGTCAGGTAAAAAGAGTTAATGGATGAAGAGTGTTACTCTTCAACCATCTCAGCCATTATTTTATTGTAGAAACTCAGGTCGAACAGGTCATCCTGGGTCAGCAGTTTGTCTGTGTATCCCAGGTCGTACTGCACACTGGCATATTCAAGGGTGGTGTTTAGTTCAATGCTTGGGTCAGTGACCCAGGTGCCGTCCCAATCGTGGATTGATTTATTGGCAATCTCGTATGAAACACCGATATCGTCAGCGAATATCTGTGCGGCTTCTTCAGGATGCTCGATATTGTATTCGGTGGCCCTGATATGTGTCCTGACAATCTGTTCCACCAGTTCCGGATGGTCCCTTATCAGTGCATCAGTTACCAGTACCACGCAACAGGCATGGTCTTCCCACATCTCGCCTGATTGGACAATGACCCTGCCGGTACCCTCAGACTCGATTATGGTTGGACTGGGGTGGGGAAGGAATACAGCATCTACATTACCGGAAGCCAGTGCAGTCTTTGCATCTGCACCGCCCATACCCAGTATGGTCAAATCTTCCTTTGGATCAATATCGTTGTCCATAAGCCATTTCCTGAGCACAGTATCCTGCAGGGTTCCGGGCGGGAAGGTGGCGATTTTCAGGCCCTTGAGGTCCTGTGGAGACTCATAGGGCAGGGCAGTGGCAAGTACAAGGTCTGAACCCTGGACCTGTGCCCCGGCAACTATCTTTGCGTCAAGACCCTGGTCTATGGCAGACAGGGGTGGTGTGGCTCCAACATAGGCTACATCTATTTCGCCTGCAAGCATGGCCTTCATCTCAGGGGAGCCTGTGGGGAACAGGAAATCCTTTGTGGATGTTACGCCATAGGATTCCAGGTCTTCAAGCCACCAGCCCTTGGCATCGGCAGTCATGTATGCTATCTGGTGAGTGCTGGGCTGATAGCCGAATCTCAGTTCACCAAAGCCCGTAGTTTCTTCCTCTTCCTCTGGAGGAGCCGTACAACCTGATAATAGTACGAGCCCAATTACAATTGCTATAATAAATATTTTCTGCGGTTTTATCATGTTAATACCCCATCGTATGGTATATGTAATGTAAAATCATCAATTTAACCTATTTAATAGTTTCCAAAAATCAAAGTGTTTGCACCCAGAAGTATTAAATGAGTGCCAATATTATACTATTGTGTTAATATCTTTATAATTATCAAGGTGATTACATGAATTCAGCAGAAAAAGTAATGCGTTCAGCATTTGAATCAGATGAGTTCTTTCAGGAAACTCTTTCCAGGGTCATCAAGGACGACCTTGACATGACCGGTGCAGAGTTCAGTGAAATTTCAGGTATACCTGCCAGTACACTGTACAAGATTCTCTCAGGTCACCGTGACCCCAACATGAAAACAGTGAGGCAGATAGTCAAGACCATCAAGGAGATACAAGGTGCCGAACATGGAGATTTCATAGCGGTCATTGCAGCCCGGCCAGTCCTGGATAATATCATTGAAAAGAAGATGAATATCGAGGGCCAGTTAATAACCATTCGCGAATATTCGGCCACATCAATGGAAGAAGCTATTGTTGCTGCCATAAGGGCCGAGCGGGACGGGGCTACCTCACTGGTATGCGCCCCCATCGTCAGCCCTACCGTGGAAAAAGTGCTCACTATCCCGGTAGCTACAATTATGCCGCGGGACAGCTTGATAACTGCTATCAAGCTGGCCGCAAAAAAGATGAAGTAGCTAGATGAAGTAGCTATTCCACGTTCTGTATCAGGGTCAATATATCCTGGTATTCCTGTTCCACATCTATATCGATAGTGAAGGTACCTGAACTTCTCATTTCAGGGGTGACGCTCAATACGAGGTCATCAGCAGGTATTATGCCAATCACGATAGTTGTGGCACCATCTCCGTTCCAGGTGGCCAGTATGCCCCGAACTTTAAGGGAAACGATTCCCTCCCCGTCTGATTCAATGTTACCCTCATAAGACTTGGCTGTAACGGTGGAGCCGCTGCTTAAGGTAATTGTTTCCTCGCTTACTTCCTGGAAGCCCTGGATATCACTTTCCTGTGCCATACTCTGTATCTGACCGTCAATGATACCTGTAAGTACAGATTCAGGTATGGATATGCCGGCCGGGAGTGCCACTCTCATGGTAATGAACTGAGAGGTGAACTGGTCATCCCCTGACTGTTCGGGTGAAATGCCGTAAGCACCCAGCAATCCTTTAAGCTGGCTTACCATTTCTGAAATTAATCTTTCATCACGGTACGTGACCATGGCAGTGTTAATTACTATCTCCATACCACCCACATCCTGGGTCATACTTTCTTTTACTATTTCTCCAGATTGTGCCCATCCTAAATCATCCAGTGTGGCCTGGTTCACAGTTGCTGGTACGGCTTCCTTTGTCTCCAGGCATCCAGCCATGAGCACAACCGCAATAAGACAGAAAAGCATCAAATACGTAACTTTTTTCATAATATCACCTATTGTTCTATATCGTTTTGAATTAATATCAGTTATATTGTTTTGAATTAATATCAGTTACAACCTTAATAGCTATATTAACTTTGCGGGAAAAACATCATGGAGTTCAACATCACCCAGGCCATTAATGAGAATTTACATATGTTAGCCGTAGCAGAAGATATGGACGTAGCAGAACTTACCAGACAGTTGATGTCAGTGGGTTTCGAGTGTACCAGATGCGGGGAATGCTGCCGTTCACGTTTGGGTGATAATTGTGTCATAGTTTTTCCTGATGAGGTATTGCCGATAATGGAGGCTCAAAATCTTGGCTGGGACGACGTATGTAAGCCGTCTACACCTCAGTTCATAGACAATAGCAAAACCCTGCATTCATTTGAATGGGAATTGAATCGGCACAGCAATGGAGCATGCACATTCTTGAATGAGGACAACACTTGCAGTATATATTCCTGCAGACCCTGGATATGCAGGACGTATCCATTTTATCTGGGATTCAAGGATAATAGGTCAACCCCCATGCTCAATATATCTGAATGTGAAGGAGTTGGAAATCGGGTGTTTAGCAAGGACGATGCAAGGGAGTTGGCATCGGTTTTAAAGGCACGGCTCATATCCGAGATTCATGAAGAGATACAGTTGCTGGAACATCTGGAAGGCTATGAGGACTGGAGGTTGTATGAAGAAGATGTTTATACAGGCAATGGTGTGGAACATAATATGGCTGTACATGATGGCCGCGGTTTTACTGTGGTTTGGAGATATGTAAAATAAAATCAGGATGAATTATTGCAATTATTATAATTATTGTAATTATTATTAATTATTAACTAAATTGTTATTATTTGTTATAATGTGTTAAGTTTTAAATATCATGAAGTAATTTTATGTAATTGTGAATAAAATGAAGATTAGAGTAGTTAGTTCAAAAGATGAAATTGACACGCTGGATGAAAATGAAGAGATGATACATCTTACATTTAGACCTTCCAATAAGGACATAATGATACTGGCGAACAAATGTTCCAAACTCAAGGCCATTCATATTGCCGGTTCGTTCATGAAAACGGTATCTGAATCTACAAGGATGTTCCTTGAAATGAAAAACATCTCCCTGCTCGAAGGCGATGTCTGGGGACACCGGAAGGATATAAACGAATACTATGAAGTAAATTCGGCCTTTTTTGATAAAGTGAAAACCATGCGCAGTGAGGGTTTATCAGACGACCAGATAATTGATAAACTACAGCATGAAAGCAGGCTGGATAAGGATCTTATCAGATTCCTGATACAATAACACCTTATCCTCTATTTTTTAAGGCAAATTACCTTCACCGCTCAGCTCATGCTGGCGTTCAATACTCATCTTAATGAGTACCTTGAAGACATTTTTCACTTCACCAGCATCAAGTCCGCATTCAGTAGCGATATTGGCAACCCTTTCCATGACCGCCTTGTTCTGGCCCTCGTCATTAATGGGTTTGCCGTCATGTTTTTTTGCTTCAAGGACATACTTTGCCAGATTAGTCCTTTTTTCAATTAGTGTAATGATGTCTTTATCGATGGCTTCGATTTCAGTCCTGATTTGCGAGAGTTTTTTCATTGTCGACCACTACCTTCCTATCTGGGCACCATTATTATTTACTTTTGTCCTTATAACCCTTCCATCAAATGCAGACCAGGCATCTACCACCCGGTCAGCCCCCTCTCCATGTGCCAGTGCAGTATATGCCGGCCTTGTGCCCGAAAGACTGGTACCGTCAACCCCTGCCTCCAGTGCCATCAACATAGGTTCAGTGTCAAAACCAAGTGCACTGCAGTACAGAAAACCATTAAGGGTCATAGCCTTTTCATAATTGCCCTCGATACACAGTTCATATGCCATATCCACCCAGGGTGCCACAAGCCTGGACCGGGTCACGTCTGTCTTTGAACTGTAAGCTTTTTTATTGGGCGCATAGATTATCACTTCAGATTCTATCACGTCCCTGGATATAAGGGATAGTTCCCTGTTATCTGTAACTACCACTCCTCCCAACATTGAGGCTGCAGCATCATCAAAAGCGCCTGTAATGGTAACCCCGGCATCTTTGGCAGCCTGTACTCCCAAAAGGGCTACATCCAATGGTTTCATGCTCTCACCGATAGCATCCAGTGCCGCCAGCACAGATGCATTGGCTGCAGCACTGCTGCTTTTAAGGCCTGATGCAATGGGTACCTCGCTTGAGGTGCTAACAGTGGCTCCACCCTGGTGAGCAAATTTATCAAATACCAGTTGAACGCACCGCTCAATGAGTTCAGGATTACCACCACCTTCAATGGTGCCGGAAATCCCGTCACTATTACTTAATCGCACCTCGGCACTGGTCTTAAGATCGATGCCGAAAGCTGAACCTTTCCATGTGGCAATGGCGTTGATTATTGTTCCTGCACCCAGAGCGGTGGCGTATCCTGTTGAGGTCATAATTGTGTAATGGTTATGGTTGTGGTTATGGTATAACTTAGAAATGGTTAGCTGCAAGCACAGCCTTCTATGTTTGCGAATTTTTCATAGACCGGACAGTTTATGTAATTATCGCTGTTTGAACAATAGGTATCTAATTCATCGGGTTTTGGCTTATAGAACTTTGGGTCCAGTTTACACCAGACACCTGAAATGTGCGGGCATCCTTGCGTCATTTACTTCACCTATCAACATTGCATTTCTCAACCAATCCGGACCCATATTCCATTAATTCTTTTGCACGGTCCGGAGATTTAGATTCTGCGTATATCCTTATAATTGGTTCTGTACCGCTGGGCCTGATAAGTATCCATCCGTCAGGATACCACACCTTCAGTCCATCAGTATTATCCACGTCCTGCTCTTGCTCCTTTAGAGCACTTGCCACCTTTTTGAGCACATCGTCCAAATTGCTGCACCGTATCTTGGTCTTGATGTTATGATACTCAGGTAATCCACTCTTCAGTTCAGAAAGTTTCCTGCCGCCTGCAAGTATCTCCAGCATCCTGGCTGCGGTCATTGCACCATCACGGCAGTACTGGAATTCAGGAAATATCAGGCCGCCGTTACCCTCCCCGCCAAACACGGCTCCGGTCTCAATCATCTTGCGTGCCACATCAATACTGCCAACAGCCGTCCAGATAAGTTCACCGCCCATGGATTCGGTCACGTCCTTGATTCGCAGGGAAGAACTGAGCGGAGTGACCACCTTGCCTTTTTTGTGGCCAAGCACATGCCCTGCCATCATGGCAAGCAGGTCTTCTTCGTCAAGGAACTCACCCTTCTCATCCACGAAAGCCACCCTGTCGGCATCACCGTCATGTGCAACACCCAGGTCTGCGCCTGAAGCTTTAACCGTATTCATAAGGTCGGTCAATACGTCCTTTGTGGGTTCAGGTGCCCTGCCCGGGAATGTGCCATCTGGCTGGGCATTGAGCGTAATGACTTTGCACCCCAACTCCCGCAGCAACAGGGGACTCACTTCACAACTGGCACCGCAACCCGGGTCCACCACCACGGTAAGTCCTGCGTTGCGGATTACATCCACATCCACCAGTGATGTGATGGCGTCCATATATGTCCTGAGAGTAGTGGAATCCCTGGAAAAACTACCGGTCTGGTCCCAATCTGCTGCACGGAATTGCTGTGAGAAATAAATGTCTTCCACTTCTGCCTCGCCACTACGTGAGAACTCGGTGCCGTCACCGGCAACAATCTTCAATCCGTTGTATTCCCTTGGATTATGGGAAGCGGTTATCATAATGCCGGCATCCGCATGGCTGCGCACATAATATTGCAGTGCAGGGGTGGGCAGCACACCCACATCCGTGACTTCCAGCCCGGTTGACAGCAGCCCTGCTATGGCTGCGCTCTTTAGCATATCTCCTGAGACGCGGGTATCCCTTCCCACTGCCACCCGCCGCCCTTCATTGTGCCGATGCATGTAGGTACCCAGACTCTTTCCCAGCGCCAGGGCCATATCAGCAGTCATTTCTTTATTGGCTAATCCCCGAACGCCATTTGTACCGAATAATTTCATTTATTATCACTTGTCCCAAAAGGTGTTTTTATTGAATAAATGTTTTTACGGGTGATCGTGCACCCAGAATTTTCCTGTAGCCGTATGTTCCTTTTTCCATATGGGCACCTCTGCCTTTACCCTCTCGATAGCATCTGATAATGCATGGAACAGTTGATGTCGGTGCGAAGCCGCCACCACAATATACACAATATCCTGCCCCGGACCAATCCACCCTGTCTTGTGGTGAATCCTTACATCCAGTACACCATCTGTGTTTTTCAAGTCATTCTCAATTAGACGTATCCTTTCTCCAGCCATTTCTTCATGTGATTCAAATTCCAGGCTTTCAGTTTCCACATCCCCGGTCTTCTGCCTGACAATGCCGGTGAAACTTCCGATGGCTCCTGCTTCCTTAATTATAGGATTTTGTTTAACCATGTATATAAGGGAATCAAGAGTATGGTATTCAGGCTGCTGTTCGATGATGTCGAGCAGGCCGGATATATCCTTTTCAGTAAGGCTGGCAGGGTCATTGTCAATACTTGTTAGCGTGTTAGGCATCTCCAAACCGCCCAGTGCAATCTTGGGCAGGTGACTGTTCTTGAATCCTTCCACCACGGCATAATCCATGCCGCTATCCGCCAGTTCGTCCAGGGCGTTATCCAGGGTTGCCTTTGGAGTGAATTTAGCAGTACCCGAAGGGGTCACACCGATCACCACGCCGGCACCAGCATCCATATGCTTACGGGTATCGGTACCCTGCGGGTTGACCTCATGGTCTGGCAGGTGTTTTACCGTGCCCACACGGCCCCGCTTTCCAAGTTCCCTGACCAGCCGTTCCACAAGTGTGGTCTTGCCCGATTTCTTGTGACCTGCCACTGCGATGATTTTCATGATTGATTTAATGGAAACGTTATCTATTAGACTTTGTGTTTTATAAGGATGGAATGACCTCTCTATACCGGATGAGACAGAAGACTGCGACAATGGGACAACCCGGTGAAATCCTGTACGATAAGGCACATTGGGAACTGCTAAAGATACTCAGGGAACGGGCGGCCAGTGTGCTATATGCACTGGAGGGGGCTGGTTTTGAGTGTTTTGTGTACGGCAGCCTTGCAAGGGGTGATGTATCACCCGGTAGCGACATTGATGTTATAATTCCTGGGGTGGTGCAGTCTTTCAGGGTGGAACTGGCACTGGATGTTGTGGGGATTACGGGCCGAAAACTGGTGCAAGCCACACCCGGTGCCATGGTCAAGGCACATATATACCTCCCCAACAAGGCGATGGTCACCTTTCCTTTGATACAGCCTACTGTAAGGGAACTGGATTTCTATGCCTTTGGGGGTATGATTGGGGCTGCGGGGTTGGAGGATGTCATCACCAACCGCGTACCGGGCGTGGATAAGCGGTTGATGTTGATTGAGCCTACAGCCGAAGGTCATGCAGAAACACCATTATCAGACCTCTCGCCCGGTATTGCTGCAAAGAAGATTGGAGTAGGGCAGGGAATCGTGGAAGAGAGGATAAGGGTATTGCAAAGGCGGGCAAAGGTGGGTACTACAGGTGTGTATCTTGACAGGTCGCTGGCTCAGGATGAGGGCTTTGAAGCTGTGCTTGAAGAAATTACTGCTTCGGATTCACTGGTTCGCAGACGAGTGAAAAGTAAACGAAGACGTTAATTTTAATGTAAGAATCAAAAAATAGTTGGTGGGATATGTTTTGCCATTGTGGCATAATTACCGTAGATTACGGTTGTGATCCCATCACTTATATATTTAGATTGAATGGCCCAGGTCTTGTTTTAGAAGACCAAAAGCCATCAATTAAGAAAGTTGAATTTATAGGTTTTAGTCTACTACTTCAGCAATTGCGAATTTTCGCATTACTTTATTGACTTTGATGGTAACTTCATCTCCGACCTTTGTTCCAGGTACGAAGATAATAAAACCTTCAACTTTAGCGACACCGTCGCCTTCTCTTGCTAAATCTTCAATCGACACTTCATAGGTTTCTCCGGCTGTTACCGGAGCACTGTATTCTTGATTTCCGAACATACTACACATCCTTATATTTGATTCTCTACTACTCTGGCAAAAACACGGAAAAACGTTATTGACGTAAACTTCCATAAATCCTTAAACCAAAACAGTTTCAAATCTTAAACACTCTTATGTCCTGCGTATATTTAAGATTTTGCTAATATAAGATTGAATGGGTGCATTATCCTGATATCAAATATGGAAATAATTGATGTCAAATTGGTTGTCAACATTATTATTCAGCCAAAAGCGTAAATTTACCAAGGCCAAAAATCCAGATTAATCCCAGCAAGGGCAATAGATTGTAGAAGAATGTACCCCTGCAACATTCAACAACAAGGATTGCAAGTAATATACAGAATAATGTTAACACAATTATTTTTACGCTATACTCTCTAAGAGTTTGCATAATCTCACACCCATTTATAAATGGATTGTGGAAATATATAAGTATGTCGCTTTAGGGTTACTTAATATTTTTTATTATTTCATTTCCTTCTGCGGCAGTGACACCCCATAATTCAATGCTGTATATTGTATTACACTCCTCGCACCACCAGGAAACCACAAAATCATATCTACCGCTATTTCCAGAAGATGCAACAATTTCATAACCCCAATTACCATTTATGCTTACAACCCTTTCTTCGATAACCGGACGTGTACTTGAGATACCTTTTACGCTGTTTAATATATTTGTTTTTACAACCTGAAGGTCTGGTATTTCAGGCAGTGGTATTGCCAGAAGTGAAAACTTTTCTTGCCCACGAACATAATTTGTGTCCATGTATATGACATTAACTTTATGGTCAACATTTATATGTGCAAATTCTTCATTCCACGAATCATCAAGGCCTATCTCCATGTTAATGAAATCCATATAGACATGGTCTTCATATCGAGTGGTTAAATTATTAAACGGCACAGTAATGACCAGATCAGATGTTTCCAAGAGGTGCTGGTGTACTGCATCAGCGGGTTTTTCTACATTCTGGGGATATATGGTGTTTCTTGCAGTCGTGAATTCAAGTCTTGGGTGGTCATCGGTATTGATTACACTGCCAAAGAAATCCTCATGTTCAGTATTTGACATCATATACGGGATTGCCAGCTCATACATCAGCTTATCTCTCCCGTGAGTTACAAGTACATTTGACATGTCCTCAAAGTCGGAATTAATCTGCGTGTTTGTTGTAATATAATTGTCAATTTTATTATAATCTAATTCAATAGGCTGTAAAGAACCAACAAGTATTGCATCATAGCCCACTATCCATAATGTGGTATATGGAAAAGCCCTGTCAAAAGTTGCAATAAATATCTTGAAATCATCGATATCCTGTTCATAAAGCGGCATCCACTGACCATATATTCCGTCGTCGTTCAAACGTGTTTTTGCAATATCATACATCTCTTCAGTAAACAATCCAGCTTCGCCGCTAAGCCAGATATTGGACGGCTGGGAGATGATTACATCGTATTTCTTCTTGTTTGCATAGAGATGATTCCTACCATCATCGATTATCAGGTTTACCCTGGGGTCTTGCAAAGCATAATTATTGTATTCTGAAAAAAATTCTTCAGTCACGTGTGCCAGATTGGGATTAATTTCAACTACATCGATGGTATTTATCTGGTCAAAATTGGTTATAGTATCAAGAGTAAATCCCCCGCCAAGACCTATTAGCATAACATCTTTTGGGTCTCCGCTTGCAAACAGAGGTATGTATGCAAGTTGATGTTCAGTAACAAGTTCCAGTGGGACGTTACTTGATTCAGATTTACCATCTGTGCGCAGTGCTATATATTCACCTTGCTTAACCACAGAGATAAGGCCGTAGAGTCCTTCTTCATGATGAACAAGTTCTATGTTTGATTTCATATTATTCCAGCTGTCAACATCTTCCAACTGTGTGCCGTGATAATACGCTCCTGCAAAAAGAGGATTTATGGTGGTGGATGCCAGCAATATACAAAGTACAATGGTAATTCCGGTAAGGGAATAGAATTTATTTTTCCATTTAAATTCTGAAACGGCAAATAGTATCAACCCTATGAAGATACTTATTGCAGCACCTATTGCAGCAGTCTTTGTCATCCCTACGGCAGGTATTAGCACAAAACTTGCGAATAAAGTACCAAAGATGGCACCCAATGTATTCGAGGTATAAATTACACCGATGTCAGTGCCCAGGCATTTGAACTGTTTGGTGATGATTTTGCTTACAATGGGTAGAGTGGCACCCATGAGTGATGTTGGGATTAACAATATCAGGAAAATTATAATGAAAAGTGATGCCATGAACGGGTAAAAGGAGTCAAAAGAATGGTACAGTATCAGGTATGGTGTGTCAAGTTTATCTATGAACAACAGCAGCAGTATAGTTGACAGACCAATCCCCATTTCAATAAATGCGAATGTGGAGATGGGATGGTTGATTCTGTCCATATATTTGCTTATAATGAAACTGCCAAGTGCGAGTCCGATAAGGAAAGATGAAGTGATTATAGAAAGGGCGTATATACTGGTGCCAAGAGTAAGTGACAGGTAACGTATCCAGACAATCTCTGCCACAAGGGCTGCAAAGCCTGACAGGAAAAAACCCAGGAATACTACCCGGCTGGTTCTATCAAGGTAACGGCTGATTGATACCTTAAATTTTCCACTTTCGTTGCCGTTAATTGTTATTTTTTTAATGTATGAGGCCCAGTCAATACCACCTGATATCCTGTAAAGGTAAATCCCCACCAGAATGTTGATGGCGGCAGCAATGACAACTGTTTTGTTGATACCCAGCAGGGGCAGCAGTATAAAACCGGCAGAGATTGCACCGATGGCTGCAAAGACGGTGTCGGCTGAATACACAATCCCTACGTCCTCTCCTACGGTCTTTATCTTATGGGCATATATGCGGTTCATGATAGGGAATGAACCGCCAATCAGGCTGGTGGGTATGATCAGGACAAGGAATGAGAGTAAAAAAAGCATTAAGTTCATGAACAACCCTCCTTCAAAGATTTTATGGATCACCGCATATGGACCTGGCAGGATGCTAAACAAAAATATTAAAATGAGTGCGGACAGGCCCAAACCAATCTCCACATGCCCCAACAATCTGACAGGATTACTACTTTTATCGGCCTGTTTACCGAATATGAAACTTCCAATGGCAAGTCCGGCCATAAAGCATGCAATAACTGTTCCTGATGCGTATATGGATGTACCGAATATATATGACAGGCTCTTTGTCCAGCTAATCTGGTATATGAGTGCTGCCATATTTGACAGGCAAAATCCCAACAGGATTATATTCACATTTTTTATTTCGTTTTGCATTTACTTCATTATCCAATAAAGTGGTCTGTTTGAAGAATTTATTCAGGCGGACTTAATGCATGCTAGTATCATAAAAGTAATGTCTGAATTTATTTAATACCTGTT
>DAOWEE010000009.1 GCA_030638625.1 Methanosarcinales archaeon | reverse complement strand
GTTGGCAACAGCATGCACACATCCGGCATGGTCAGCAAGCCCGCAGACGGATGTCTTGAATGCCACCAGACCAAGACCAGTAGTTTCAATGCCACCACTGTAAAGGCGACCATAGATTCATATGCACATGACAAGACCGGAGGCAACAGCACCGCGGATTGTACATGGTGCCACAACAGTAGCAGTGACCCACAGCCATTCCATTTCACACAGTGGGCTAACGGTACAGTAGCAGACCCCTCTGGCTGGACATGGACCGCAGGAGACGTTGGAAACTGTATTGATTGTCATGTCAACAATACCAGTGCTCCCTTCTATCCCAATGTACCAACCCAGAGCCACCTGGACAATACGAACAACGGTACCTGGGTGCTGGACGACTGCTATAGCTGTCATACCACTGTCGACACATATAGTGCTGATCCAAAAGCTATGCATTTGATAGACCCGGCTCCTGCCAGTGCAAACTGTACCAAATGTCATGAAATTGGCGGCGAGGCATCCAATCATGTAGATGTCTCTGGCATGAACCAGAGTGATTCCATACACAATAACCTGAATTCGGGTGCCGCCAACGGTGGTGCTGTGGAACCATATGCCACAGAGAGTAAACGATGCTGGGCCTGCCATGGTGATGGAACAGCACCCACAACACACCCCTTGAATTTCAAGAATCCGTATGTGTGCGAGGACTGTCATACGCCATTGGGCTCACAGTCTGCTAAGTATCCATCAGCATGGAACGTTACAGAGCACATCCTGGGAGGTACCGAAATCAACACAACAGCAGTCAGCTATTGCTATGACTGCCACAACAAGAGCGAGATGCTAAAAGGCAACAGCGATTCCGATATATTGTCTGCCAATGCTTCAGTATCACATTACGGAAAAGTCAGGACCGACCTTGTGTCTGCCGGTTCAACAGATTGTTCATATTGCCACCAGAATGCTACAACAGCTTATGAAGGACAGATGAGCAGTCCTGCTTACAATAAGGCAGTACCCGACCACTCGGCAGCCAATTCTCCCGGCTGCAGTGACAATAACTGCCATGCGGCAGGAAGGTTCCACAATTCTTCAATACAGATAGTAACTACTTCTAACGTTCTTTGCAAAAATTGCCATTCAGGATATTCAGACCACGAGACCCTGTTATGTCTTGATTGCCATACCAACTCCTCTTCTTCAGAGAAGGATATTCACGGCATCAAGTTCCTGAACGCCAGTGGTGAATATGATTCTACAAATACCAGTGCAGTAAACTGTTCTGACTGCCATCAGGGAAGCACAATATTCTCAAATGCCAATATTTCAGGTGCATATAAGATAAACGGTTCATTGAAGCACAGTGACAATACATCCAATGGCTCGATGTGGGGAACATACTGGAACACCGCAGAACCAAGTTCATCATGCTGGTACTGCCATGGCGATACCAGGCATAATAGTACGGCAGTAGGTAAGGTATCCCAGTTCAGTGCAGGTAATGCATTAACACAGGACTTTACAGGTACCTGGTGCCTGCAGTGCCATCTGGAAACAGCAACCAATTATTCTATCATGAGTGCTGCGATGAATCCGGTACCGCCATCCATTGTAGTTGGGGGTTCAAATTATCCGGCGTCAGGTGGCCCCACCGACCATACTGATTTCTCAAAGAGCACGGATTCAAACTGTGAAAGTTGTCATACCAACAATACCAGTCCTGTTAATATTACAGAATTCATGCATGGTGTTGAGATTGGTGTACCTTCAAATGTTACCGGTCCCGATTGCCTGAGTTCAGAATGCCACCCCAGTAACCAGAAACAGGTAAATGCAACCCTGTTCAAGGTTTCAACACATGGTAACATTAACCAGAATGCTACCAGTAACGAATCTTTGGCTGATGATAGTGCCAAAGCATGCTGGGCTTGCCACAATGACGGTGAGGAACCCACGGCTTCAGACCATGCCAACTTTACAACGGCTCCTGTCAAGACATGTAATGATTCCAGCTGCCACGGCAACACCACCTCCCCCATCTACATCACATCCCACGCCTCCAATGTCGATACCAGATACGCCAAGACCAACTCTTCCATAACCTGCGAGTTCTGTCACGGCGTCCTGAACGTCCTGGTCTACAACCAGACCGACCAAGGTACAGTCGGTACCTCCAACATGAGCACCGGTCCAGGCACTCCTGCCCACTACATCAAGGACCTGACCGATAGCGACAACGATACACACAC
>DAOWEE010000030.1 GCA_030638625.1 Methanosarcinales archaeon | reverse complement strand
TCAGGAGTCTTGGACACCTGCTCCGGCAGAACCCAGTAGCAGTCACCATCCACGCGCCCGGATTTCCATACACCTGAATTCGAGACCACGAACCGTGCAGCCTGCTCCAGCGTCGTTTGCGGCACTTCCCTGCCTTCGGTCTTGATAACAACAGCAGGCGAGCCTGGTGCTTCGGTATGGAAGAAGACATCCCGCTTTTCCATGTACTTCTTAACCACATCCTCATTCGTACCGGCATCCCTGCCGCCCACAATAAGGAAGCCATCAGAAGACTCGAACCACCTGAACCTGTCATACCAGCGGGGTTTCACCTTAATCTTGCCCCCTCTCCTTTGCTTATCAGGTTCAGCCTTCTTTGCAATCAACTTCTCAGTCTGGAGAATGGCCCGCTCAGCCCCTGATTTCTTACCAGATATCTTCTTTGCCTTATTGTAAAACACCTGGGCGTTCTGGGGCATGGTCAATTTAATATCAATCAACACTTTCTTGCCATCCAGTTCCAATGTCAGCGTACCCTTACTGGGGTCCATGGACTTGATAATCTTAGCCTGCGGCGTATCTGCACCTTTCAGGCGGCTCTGAATCTCATCCCAGCTCAGGCGCTCCCTGGCATCTTTGATGACCTTAACCGTCTCCTCAATGGTCTGGTAATGGGCATACAGCAAATCCCCGGTCTGCTTCAACTGCCCTGCCTGTTTGGTGAACTTCTCGATTGCCTGTTGCTGTTGGCGAAGCCGCCTCTCAAGCACACTCTCCTTTTTCACCTCTTTGACCTGGGCCGGGGTTGCGACCTCCATGCCCGCACTGAAATACTCATCCAGTGCCATGTTAAAACTGTCAAACTTCAGGGTCTCAAACCCGCTGTATTTTTCAAGCCCAAAAGCCATTACATCTATGTTCTTACCATCCTTTGCCACGATATGCGGCTCAAGTTCCCCATCCACAATTGGCCTGAAAACAGTCTTCAATGCCCCCAGCACCCCATCAAGGCCAGACACCTCCCGTGCCGCCACGTGCTTGTCAATACCAGACTGCAGGCATACCTCTTCTGCCAGCACGCCGCCCATATTCAGCCTCGTGGCCAGCGTCCTCACAATATCACTGTCAGATTCCTGTAAGATGCCAGCGAGTTCCTCTGGCGTAGTCTCAAGAGGGCTGAGCTGCGGCGGAGGCAGTTCATATATCTCGCCCCTGCGCAGTGTCCTGTCCTTGAAGCTCACCGGTTTCATGGGTTGGAGTATGCGCCCTTCGTCATCGGTCAGGATGATGTTGCCCCTGGCAAACAACTCGGCAATAAGCTTGGTAATGACGCCCCCGCGTATGATCTCAAATTCTATGATACGGTCAAAATCGTGCTGTGTTACTTTTTTAATTCTGCCGCCCGTAGTATGTTTGCGGAGCAGCATGGGAAATCCTTGCGGCAGTTGGGGTGCCGGGCGCGGATGCTGGGTGAGATGAACCCTCTTACCCGCCTGTATCACCAGATTATGCCTGCCCTGTCCATAGATGTTCAAGGTCATCCGCATTTCATCATAATCTGTCTGGTATATCTTTCCGATCTTTGCATCTACCAGACTGAGTTCACCTGTATTGAACTCGGACACAATGGCAGCTACATCCACACTGGTCATTTCCTCTTTCATGAGGCTGGTATTATGGACTCCAGACCCTAAAACCTTATGCAAACTTATAGAAACTGTTTTTACTTCATATTCCAGTTAAGACAGGATGACCAGTTTCCAGGATTTTGCCGCCCTTTGCCAGCGTATCGAGGACACTTCCAGTTCACTGGAGATGACACAGATGGTGGCTGATTTTTTCATGAGCGTGGACGATGATGAACTTGAAATTGTCTCACGTTTCATCATGGGCCTGGTATTCCCGGTATGGAGTCCGCTGCAGATGGGGATAGGTCCCAGCCTGCTGTACACTGCTGTTTCCAAAGCCTCGGGCCTGCCTGTGAAAGAAGTTATCAACCTTGTGCGGGAGACCGGGGATGTTGGCCTGGCAGCCAGGGATGCACTTACAGCCGCACAGAAGGCACAGTCCACCTTTGCAGTATTCAATGAGGAAGAGCCGGCCCTTTCAGTACAAGATGTATATGACAGGCTTACTGATATTGCAAACTCATCAGGCAAAGGTTCCCAGGCCGCCAGGGTCAGGCATTTGCAGTTCCTGTTCAGTGAGACCACGCCTGTTGAAGCTGTTTATCTGGCCAGGCTTGCCATAGAGGAACTGAGGATTGGCGTTGGTGAGGGAATTGTCAGGGATGCCATCGCTGCGGCATTCAATGTGCCAAAGGAGGGTGTGGAACGTGCTTATATGATGACCAATGACCTCGGGCTCGTTGCCAGGGAAGCAAAACACGCCGGATTGGATGGGGTGAGGGGACTGGATATTAAGCTGGGCCGTCCCATAAAAATGATGCTAGCCCAGGTATCCCAGGGAATCACGGCCGTTGCCAGTGAAATGGGTTCGGTGGCAGTGGAGTGGAAATTCGATGGGGCCAGGGTCCAGATACACAAGGACGGGGATAATGTTTCAATTTATTCACGCCGCCTGGAAGATGTAACTGGCTCGCTGCCTGACCTTGTGGATATGGTCCGGACAGGGGTAAGTGCACAGAGTGCAGTGCTTGATGGGGAAGCCGTGGTGCTGGGACAGGATGGAAAACCCGGGGCCTTCCAGCAGATACTCAAACGGTTCAGGCGGAAATATGATGTGGATACGATGATGGGCGAGATACCATTACAGTTATTCCTCTTTGATATTGTGTACCTGGACGGGGAGAGCCTGTTTGACATGACATTGGTTCAGCGCCGCCAGCGGCTGGTTGATTGTGTAACTCCATCTGACATCATGCAGGTGGCAAAACAGCCAGTCACGTCTGATGTTCATATCATTGAGGACATATACAAACAGGCCCTGGATGCAGGTCATGAAGGTGTGATGCTGAAAAATCCAGAGTCATTATATTCTCCGGGCAGGCGCGGCAAACACTGGCTAAAGGTCAAACCCCTGATGGAAACCCTGGACCTGACTGTGGTAGGCGGTGAATGGGGCGAGGGGCGGCGTGCTAATTTCATTGGCTCGTATCAACTGGCATGCATTGAACCCGATACAGGGAACTTCCTTTCCATTGGCAGGGTGGGTACCGGTATCACAGATGATATGCTGGAAGAACTCACGTCCCGGTTTAAGGAACTTATTGTGGTTGAGAGCGGCAAGGAACTTGAATTTATGCCGCAGGTAGTGTTCGAGGTGGCGTTCGAGGAGATACAGAAGAGTCCGACCTATGACTCCGGGTTTGCTTTGCGGTTTCCAAGGCTGGTCAGGGTGAGGGATGATAAGAGTGCGGATGAAGCAGATACGCATGAGCGTATCGAACAGTTGTTTGTTAGTCAGAAAGGACGTACAAATAACACCTTATAAGGCAATTTTCTTGCTTATGTTAACAGGGTGAACTCATTGAAAGTTTATTTACTCTGAAAACCTATAAGTACGATGTAAGTGTAACATATATCGTTCGCCTCTTGGCGAACCAAGAGTTGTGACAATACAACATTTTGTTAATAGTATACTCCCACCCTATTAAACTTTTGTATGCCACTCTTGCACAAAAAACAGGGGGCATGGGCCCCCATTTTAAGCCATATCTTCTATGGTGATTTAAGGTGTGACTGATAAGTTAACTCTGTGAACCCTTAGAACATTTTTTTGAAATGACAACATTTAAGTATTAAGTGCGGTATTGTATCTATGTTCGTTTTAGGACGAACTAAAAGATGCAGGCATTTGAAAAATATTTTTTTCACTCTATACTCCCACCCTTTAGATTATGCCTGCTCTTTTACAATTAACATGTACATTTTTCTGGCTATCCTGCTATTGCAGGGAGGATTGTCTTATGATTGTTTCTTGCTTACAGCAGGAGCCTTATTCAACCAATTCAAAAAAGTATCGATGTATCCTGAAATCTTCTGTCAGTTCAGGATGAAATGACAGGGCGATGACATTACCCTGTTTTGCTGCTACTATTTGGCTATTAAAACTGGCCAGTATTTCGACACCGGACTTAGCACTTGTAATCACCGGAGCACGGATGAATATAGCATTGTATGGCGAATCAAGTATGGAAACTTCCAGAGCGACCTCAAAGGATTCCCGCTGACCCCCGAAAGCATTGCGGTCCACACTGATGTCCATGAGTCCCAGGAGATGCTGTCCTGTACGCTCGGCTTGCTCGCCGCCTTCCTTTGCCAACAACACCAGGCCGGCACACGTGCCCATTATGGGTTTACCTGCGGCGGCAGCTTCCTTAATCTCCACATCGATGCCCTCGCGGGCCATGAGCCGACCCAATGTAGTGCTCTCGCCGCCGGGCAGGATGATGGCGTCACATGTTGGTATGGTGCCACTATGACGGACCGGGAGCACTTCACCAGGCAGCTCCATTTCTTTCAGGGCTGCTTGGGCTGCTGATATGTGTTCTTCCACATTTCCCTGGATTGCTACAACTGCGATTTTCATAGTATCATCATTTTTCAATTGAATGTTTCATAATTTCCAGCAAGGTATATCCGTAAACAGTATCATCTAAATAGTTTAACCTCTTATAAAATTATTGAATAATTAAGACAATTCACTTATCAAACCAATGGAGATTTGTAATTGAGATTATACAAACCATTTAAGTTCATTCTGTTGTTTCTGGTAATTTTAATATGCAATTTAACTCCACCAGCATGGGCAGAGGATATTGCTATCGTTGACATGTATTCAGACATAGATTCGACTGACATCACAATCCATTCGGGTGAACATTATACTGACATAACCTTGATGGCTGAGTTGATATTCGATGGAAAAGTACTGGAATCAAAACAGTTCAATATTGAAGATATTTCTTCTGACACCGATATAACCAAGATTGCATTTTGGGACATTACAAATCCAAAAGAAGGCTTTTACCGCACCAGGATGACAATGTCCATGGACGGTTCTGTGCTTGAGACAGGATACTACAATTTCTCATACGGCTGGCAGGCCATTCCAGGTGTATCTTTCAAGGACATCGTACCTGATTCCAGTGGAATCAGTGTAATTTTGGCACCATACACTACATTGGCCGGGTCAAAACCTGTGCTGGCTGACGTAGAATACATGCTCGTGGATGGGGATACTGTCATTTACCGCACCACGGACAGCCGGGTCACTGTGGCACAGGCCACACCCCTGTCAAAGGACTGGAATGTACTACTTGAGAACAACCATGATTATTCTACCAGGGTCAAGGCAAAGATATCATCTCCAAGAGATGCGGTCATAGCCCAATCAGCGGACTTCACGGCAAAAGATGATGCCCGTATCACTGAATTATACAGGGATGAGACTGGGGCCAGCGCAACGGTGCTGGGTCATTCACAGGTACCATTTGACAGCCATATTGTTTTTACAGTTACAAAGGACAACTCTGTTATCGAAGAGGTCAGGGAAAAATGTCCCATATTGACCACCGGTGATGATGAGACAATCGAGATCATATGGAGCCGCAAACTTGCTGAAGGTATATACGGTCTGACCGTAGAAGTGGTAGGCAACGACGGCGATACACTGGATAGGTGGGATACGGTCATCGAATCCGATTATGTCAGTTCCGCTGATGCAACACCTGTTCCCACTCCCACAGAGACACCCGGGTTTAGCATAGTTCCGGCAACCTTTGCAATATTAGCATTAATCCTATTATCCGGGCAGATGGACCGCCGCAACGGGTGATACCGGGTGTATGAACTGTTCATAGCTATCAGGCATCTGACATCGCGCCGCAGACAGACTTTCTTTTCTGTACTTGCAGTCGGGCTGGCAGTGATGCTGCTCATGTGGTCCCAGGCTTTAATGGTGGGTTTTACCGATGTGATGTATGAAAAGACCGTTGATAGGATGGCACATGTAACAGTTGAACCGCAGGAGGGTGAAGATTACATCCATCTGTACCGTAACTTGATCGAAAACATCAATGGGATCGATGGCGTGGTGGGTATATCACCAGTCCTTACAGGAGCGGCTACATTTGAATACAAAGGCAAGAACAAGAATGTGGCTATGCAGGGTATACAGGTTGAAGCCCACGATTCCGTAATGTTCATCAATGACAACATTATCGAGGGCAGTTTCAGGGATCTGGAGATCTCCCCCAACAGTGTAGTGGTTGGTGATGCCCTTGCTGAAAAACTGGATGTGGAAATTGGCGATACAATTGATGCTTCATTTCCTGAGGCGAATCCGGTAAATCTGAAAGTTGTAGGCATCTATAACAGCGGTACACCCATGGATGAGACTCTGGCATTTACGTCTCTGTCCACAGTCCAGGATTTTTTGGACGTGTCCAACGTTGTGACCACTATTTTAGTTCGCGGGAATGACCGCGAGCGCGCACAGGCCATATCAGAAAAAATAGATACTTTTGGGTATCCCGCTTCAGGCTGGAAAGAAACAAATCCTGAGATAATACAGACACTGAAAATAGAAGGGACAAGTAATGCCATCACATTGGGTCTAATCATCATTATAGCATCTTTCGGAATCGTCAGCACTCTTTTCATGGTGGTCATGGAGAAAACAAAAGAAATAGGCATGCTCATGGCAATGGGAGTGTCAAGAAGAAGCATTATGATGATATTCGTAATGGAAAGCGGCATACTTGGACTGCTGGGAGCCATAATGGGTGTGACTGTTGGAGCACTGTTAGCTATAAAGATGGGGTCATATGATTATGGGTTTGAAGTTATGGCCGGCATATCCTCGATTAATTTTGTTGTGAGATTTCAGGATGCGGCTATTATTGTATTATTCACATTCCTGCTAAATCTAATTGCGGGGATATACCCTGCCAGTCGTGCTTCAAAGCTTAAGCCGGTGGAGGCGATAGGGCGTGATTGAGGGAGATTGCCATGTTTGAGCTGGATGTTGCCACAAGACATATCAAGTCACGCCGACGGCAGACCTTATTTTCCATCATTGCAGTAGCACTGGCAGTGGGGATAATCATAATCTTCATGTCAATGATGAGCGGTTACACGAGTATATTGATCGATTCGACAATTGAGAACAATCCTCATATTACAGTCATGCCAAAGGATGGCGAGGATTACATACACCTCTACCATGGGCTTGAAAACCATATCTATGATCTGGAAGGTGTAGAAGCGGTCTCGTCATATTTCCAGAGTGAAGCTGCCCTTCAATACCAGCACAACGCTGAAGGAGTACTATTGTACGGTATCAATCCTGAAGATGAGAACCGGGTCGTTAACAGGGAAAAGGATATGTTTGCGGGAGAGTTTGCATCCCTGGCAAATCCTGGCAGTCGCATTATCCTGGGTTATAAAATGGCTAAGAACCTTGATGTGGAAATGGGTGATACTGTCACAGCCCAGATTCCCGGGGCAGGACCGGCAGATTTTACAATTACAGGCATATTCCGGACCGGAACACCAGTTGATGAAATAATGGCATTTGTAAACCTTGAGCGGCTGCAGGATTTCTATGGGTCAGGGGATGTGATAACAGGAATGGGGGTAAAGATGTCTGATGCTTATGCTGCTGAAGACCTGGCTAACGAGATTGACCGGGAGACCGGCTATGATGCCGTAAGCTGGATAGAGCAGAATGCAGAAATACTAACCCTTCTTGAGACTTCAGAGGGAATGGTTTATTTCTTTTACATTATTATTTTCTCCATATCGGGTTTTGGTATTGCCAATATCCTGATAATGATAGTCATGGAAAAGGTTGGTGAGATTGGAATGCTTATGGCAATGGGCACGTCCCGGAGGAGCATAATGCTGATATTTCTGCTGGAGGCAGGGATTTTAGGTATGACCGGGGTTATAATCGGTTGTATACTGGGATACGGAGCATCGCTGGCAATTGCATCAATTACCATACCCGTACCTCCTGAAATGTATTTCGGGATGGACCACCTGCCCGTAGAAATAGAACTTAAGAACTTTATCACAGCCGGGATATTTGCCCTGGTCATTAATATCATAGCCGGAGTATTCCCGGCCAGGCGTGCTTCAAAAATGGACCCTGTGGAGGCGATTTATAGTGTCTGAAAAGTATATAATACAGATAAAGAACTTGACTAAGATATTCGGTGACGGCGTAGAGATAAAGGCACTGGACGGCGTGGACCTGAATATTGAACGGGGCGAGTTCCTGGCCATTATCGGTCCGTCAGGTTCAGGCAAGAGTACACTGCTCAACCAGATAGGTATTCTTGATACACCTACCAGCGGTACTATCCTGTTAGATGGGGTCGATGTCACTGAAATGTCTGATAAAAAGCGTTCAATTACCAGGAACAAGCAATTGGGTTTCATTTTCCAGTACCATCACCTGCTGCCTGATTTCAATGCTCTTGAGAATGTTATGATGCCGCTGTTAATTAGCGGTATAAAATCTTCCCAGGCTCGCAAGACCGCCAAAGAAGTGCTTGCTGAGGTAGGATTGGCTGACAGGATGGACCACAGGCCCAACCAGTTATCAGGAGGCCAGAACCAGCGGGTTGCAATTGCACGTGCACTGGTGAATAAACCCAGTGTTGTTATTGGGGACGAGCCCACAGGTAATCTTGATTCAAAGGCCAGCGATAATATCTATGAATTGCTGCGAAAACTCAACCAAGAGCACAACCAGACCTTCATACTTGTGACCCATGATGTGCGCATGGCTGAGAAAACCGACCGCATCATCAGGCTGGTGGATGGTCGTATTGCCGGGAACTCTAAAAATTCTACTTAAGCAGGCATTTCACCCAAGTTTTTATCAAGTCTGTATATAATTGAGTGTCAGATGCGACGCAAAGACAAGAAGGTGTGGATAAAGGATATGGCAGCCCAGCGAATGGTCCGTCTGTTCGACCTGGCAGATGAGTCTTTTGATGAGGACCCTGGGTTAAGTAGGCGGTATGTTTTTCTGGCACGCAGGATAGGTATGCGGCACAGGGTCAGGATGCCATCCCACATGAAACGCAGGATATGTAAGGGTTGTGGTGCTTATCTGGTCCCTGGTGCGAGTTGCAGGGTGCGGCTGAAAGGCGGCCGGGTGGTTACTACCTGCCTGGAATGCGGGCATCATAAGCGTATACCGTATCGGAATGCCCGGAATTAGGCTACAATAATAATACTTCGAAATATTAATATATTATAAGTATCAATCATTATAATTCCCCCCTCTGGTGATTATTCATGGATAAAAAAGAAAATTACCGATGTCTGGAATGTTTCAGGTATGACCCTGCTGAGGATATGTGTGAGATTCATTACTGGATTGACCCGTACGAACAAGCCTGCGGTTTGTTCATCCCTGATGACCTGTAGTAATCAGGACAATTCCTTTACAATCCACCTGATTCTCAGTCGAACAATGATTCAGTCTGAGCTAGTCTTTTTTCCAGGCAGTTGTCGATAATGTTTTCCACATCAGTTAAGTTGGTAAAGCCGTCGTATGTCCGGTCCAGGCGTTTTTCCCAGCTATCCTTTACTGCGAACAGCACTTTGGCATAGTCTTTAAGGAATTGGAATCTTTTACGCTCAAACTCAATGGCGGCTCTTTTTGTTTCAAAAACACATGTGTATATCTGATTTGGGTCTTCCGGGGTAGCGACCCCGCCTGACAGTTCAATTTTTACTGCACTGCAGTATTCGATTATAGATTCTGTGACGCTGGCAAGTTCATCCATAAGGTTCCAGATCTCATATACAATCTGCTCAGCTTCCTGGTTTCGTTCGGTATTGCTTTCTTCTTCCAGGATGCTGGAACCTGCTGCATTCTTTTTCAAGTAAAAGTGCGGAGTTTTCCATTCTGTCTGGAAATCGGCTGCAAACCTGGCAATCTTTTCCAGATAATAGTCTGCATCAAAAATGTTCTCTGGGAGTGAACCCATTTTTCCCTTAAGCGAGATTGCAGGTTGTTCCTGGAATTCATTGAGTTTGTATGATTGCAGTGGTCTACTTCCATTTAGGTTGGTAAAAAGTTCGTATTTCTCGATCCATGTTTTCCAGAAGTTCTTTGACCTGACTGCATTATCTTTTATCAGGATGAAATTTTTCTCTTTTTCGGTAACTAACCCTTTCGGTATCAGGATGTTATTTATGAGGTCACTGAAAAATCTATCTTCTTCTTCTAATTGCTGCTTTTTCCTTTCCTGACGCGCTTTTTCAGCTTCTATTCGCCGGACGTTGCCGCTCAGGTAATCTGGTGCATTTTCTGAACTCAGGTCTACCAGTCCTGATGACTCTGCAGATGAATTGTTCTGCTCATTTATATTTTCGGAAATTGCTACACTGATATCACTCATATTAATCCCTTAAATCTCATAGCACGTATCATTCTAATATACTATCGTAAACATCCGTGTTCATTATAGTACAATCGATACATATAAATTTGATGTCTCAGAATTATTAATGGGAATGGAACGACGAAATATTACGCTTGAGAAAAAGCATCTTGAGATTATCTCTCCCCTGCTTGAAAAGCATGAGGGTAATATCAGTGCAAGCATCAGGGAAATAATAGACTTTGCAGACCTGATGGTAAAGAATCATGGCAGCCTTGAGAATGCTGCCAGTGATTCGCTGTCCAGTGAGAAAATAGAAAACCAGCGGGTCTTAGTTGACCAGATGGTATGGCAGTGGCTTCTTGAGACGAGCCAGGGCATAATGCCGGCAAGGGAGGTGGTGGCCAGTCTTATTGGGGCGGTGGATGAACTTGACCATGTTTGGCTTGCGGGCCAGATCAATGATTTGTGCGTCAGGCTTGGATGGAAGACTAAGGTTAGTTTCAATCCCTCGAAGACATATGCTCTATCAGGCGGTAGCGAAAATCAGCGGGTATTGATCTCTAAAATAATATGTATGTACCTGGTGAACCACTGTATTGGTATCGAACTTATCTCCAATACATATTCTTTGACCACTATTGATGTTGCCAACAGGAGTTCTGAGGATGAGGCTTATGAGGACTGCATAAACCATCTTGGTTTTCTGGATCGGTCTTTAAAAGAGGTCGCACAGTCGCCTGATTTTTGGAATTCGCTTATTGCTGCCCATATAAATACTGATTACCATATGGTGACCATACACCGCAAGGACTATGAGCGCATGTTGTCAGTCGGGGCGGAAATTGATAGTGATATTTTTTCTGTGTATACCGGACTTCCCTGCCGTGACATCAATCTTCAGCGACTTTTACCATTAATAAAATCTGTTTTTGAAACGTCACGTATTGTGGACAAGATAGAAGTAGACAGGGACATATTGCGGATATTCCATTCATATTTGACTCCTGAAGCCATAGAGAACATAACTGGTACGATACTTGACATTTTGGAGTTGAATGGTTATCGCTATGAGGCAATCCATGTTTCGAGTATAATAATCCTACAGCATAAGACTGAGATAGAAGGCAGGATAACAGAACTGGTGAATAACCTGCTCAGGGCCAAGGGCGGGTTTAATCATGAGTTGCTTACGTTTTTGATGTTACTTGACGGCATCAAGGAGAAGACTGAAATTAATTCTACTGTGGAAGTACTGGGAGTGCGGATGGGTGAGCAAATATTAATGGAATATGGTAAGCAGTTCAATATCAAGGACTGGAATATGGAATCTTTCAAGGAGGCGTTTTCTAACATTGACAGGAAACTGGGCAGGGAGTCAATGCTTGAGTTGATAGACCCTAATGTGATGCATTATGTGGTTAGCAGCTGCCAGATTGTGCACAGGCAGGGGAAGTTCAATAGACATTTGTGTAATCTTACGCATGGTTTGTTAAAAGGGGCGGTTGATTATGTTTTTAATGGTGATGCTGCTATTAAGCCAAAACAGACGATTGGTCAGGGAGATAGTCTGTGCGAGTTTTATATTGTGCTCCAGAAAAAGTTGCCAATGCCTGCTGACGGGTCACATGAGCTGTAAGGGCAGGGTTATACCGGTGAATTTCAATTAGATCATCCTATTTTTTATTTATTGACTGTCTCATCAGGGTCAATAAATCAGAAATTGTTTGCTTGAATTCGTCACCTACATCCGCCCATGTCAGCTTTTCCCGGGTTTTTTCTTTATATTCCTTACCTTGTAAGGATTCACTTTCATCTGTTTTCGATAATGTCACAAGAATTGCAATAACTCCCCCGATAAGAACGCTTATGAATATCACCGGGTAAATGATGAATGCAATTCTGTTGAAGATCAGGAAGATCTGTTCATCCAGTATAATATCGATCAGGGCAAATATCCT
>DAOWEE010000040.1 GCA_030638625.1 Methanosarcinales archaeon | reverse complement strand
TGGCTTTAATTAAGAGGCGAAAGTAAAATCAGTAAACAATCCAGGATTTATGTGGAATCTAACAAGATATTCAGACAGAATGTATAATGTAGATATCCTGACACCTCACAAAGACCCCGACACCGACACCAACGGCCTGACCGACGGTTGGGAGGCCATAACCGACCTCAGCATCAATCCCTATGGCCACACGAATCTCACAAACTGGGACTTGGACAACGATGGTGCCATCATCGGCGGGTGAGCAATGAAACTTGTACTGGATAATTTATTTTTAGACACAGATTTCACTGATTTACACAGATTTAATGTAAAATTGTTATTTTACATCCATCACACGACGTTTTATTTGAACGGATTTTCCAAAATTTATTAGAAGCCCAACTTCAATACCTGTTGCTTTAAGATAATTAACAAGTTGGACCTCATGGATATGTGATAAATCTTTAACAGCCTTAATTTCAATAATCACTTTATCATCGACAATGATATCAGCAATATAGTTTCCAACTACTTCTCCTTTGTAGTGTACCTTAATGGGTTTCTCAATATCAAACAAAAAATCAAATGATTGTAGTTCAATAGCCAATGAATTCTGATAAACCTTCTCTAAGAAACCTGAGCCAAGAGTGTTATGCACTTTATATGCGGCTCCGATAATTTTTTCAGTAATATCCTTATGCTTATAATTTTCCATAGCTCTCATTTCCTTTTTGACCTTAATCTGTGTTAATCTGTGAAATCTGTGTCTAATGATATTGCTTTCCATTACCCTCTTATTATCTGGATAAACCGAGACTTGGATAATTATGAAGCCATCGACAGTGTCGAATCCAATGTATACCCCAACACGCCCATCGATATTGATAACGAAAGCGAGGTCGGGTCAAAGAAGCAGACCGACCTCGATGGCGGTGGGGAGGGGGGGAATGGGCGAGGGGTGGTATTGGGGGACGCTGCCGGGTGTACTTACTAACACATACTGGATTTCTTTGCGGTCTTTGTGTTCTTTATGGTGAAATAAACAAACCACTGCAAAGTTGAACTGTCAATTGGGACGGACCCACTGGTTATAGATACTGACTCTGATAGGATTGATGATTGGAGTGAATGGTACAATCAGGATTATGATCCTCTTGTCTATGGGAAGCATTACAGTTACTTAGAGATCGGCCGTGAAATAGTCCTGGGAGCGGTCTGTGGCGAATGGCTGGCAGATGAGCATGATAGTGTGTATTACATGGCGGGCTGGATGCTTAGTGGTTATCTTTTGGTAGGAGATGTCAGGGATATTGCTGCTTCATTGTACAACCTTGATGGGCTTGGTCTCCTTTTGAATTCACTGGCTTTGGTACCAGTATTTGGTGATGCTGAAAAAACTACATTAATTGCAACCAAGTTTGTAGCAAAGCATCCGCACATGGCTTTTGAAATTGCATTATTTACTGTAAAAAATGTTGTTGGTTCAATTGTTATTGTCAAATCAGCATTAGGAGACAGTGTTGTAAATAAGCTGAAAAAGAAAGGATTTACTGATGATGTAATTGTTGCTCTCACGAAAAAGGGAGTGAATTTGAAGATATTAGACGAAATTCTGGAGAATAGTAAAATCTATGATAATTCCCCTGGCTTCGCAAACTTTTTACAAAAGCAGATGGGTGAATCTGGTGAAATATTAACTGATAGGGTCACTTTTGATGTAAAGAAGATGGTTAGTGCAGCAGAAAACGGCAAACCCACATCAGGTTATCTCAATAATCTCAAGGGTGCATATGCCGAAGATCTTGCAAGGCAAGAAATTGTGGGTCCTGCTATTAGAGAACTGTCCCATGTGAACAAAGGTGGATGGATTTTGCTGTAAAGAATGGAAATGTGCTGAATATTGTGGAAGCAAAAGCAAGGAAAGCTTTATCAAGGTCTGACATAGAAAATTACATTAAACCAGATAAAAGGACAGGAGAACTTGCATTTAATGCAGATTATGTGGTAAAGGATCTTGGAGATGACTTCTTAAATCCAAATTATCAGAAGCGGTTTGTTCTCTATCTCAATGGACCAGAAAGCACGGATATAATGAAAAAATTAGATTTGCCAGCAAATTTACCATATAAATATACCAGTAAAGATCCAAAAACTAAAGGTCAGATTTTTGAAGGTACAATTGAGATTATAGTAAAAGCAGTAAACAAATAGGTGCATTAAATGTTGGTCAACAAAAACTTTATAGAGTATATACAAAAGGAAATAAAATCAAAAGAAATTCGAGAAGATAGATTAGCAATTATGTATAAATGCTTAGGCGATGAAATTAATGCAAAAGAATTATTTGAAAATCTGGCAGGAATTAATTATCCCAAATCAAGATTTTGGAGTATTGGTGAAGAGGATAAAAATGACAATAGATTACTAATCCAAGTTGGAGATTTACTTATAATTACTGGAATACAATTGAATCTCTCCAAAACTTATCCCCAAAAAGCCACTCAGCTCTTCGAATGGGCTGCCAAAAACTGCTATCAATCAGAAGAAGACATTGCTGCTGCATTAAAATATCGGCTTTATGGTGAAATCGCAGTTGGATATTTATGGCGTGGATATGCTTTGATGAACCTGGGAAATTACGATGAAGCTCATGAACTACTCACACAAGTCATTCCCTATCTGACTAAACAAAAGAAAAAGGGTATAGAAATGTGGAGAAAAGTGGAATATGCCCTTCCTAAAGCCCTTATACCTTTGTGCGAATACAAACTGGAACCTAACCCAGAAAATCTGCAAAAAGCCCAGTCGGGTGTTGAAGATTACATCAAAAGCCTGCGGGAAAATAAACATAAGCTGGAAGGATACCTCTACTATTTCCATTTGAAAGAAATGTTTCCCGAAGTCTACAACGCTGAAATCGCAGAAACTCCTGCTAAGAAATCACCAAAGAAAAAAACCATCAAGAAGCTGGACCTGCCGCCCGGTGAAAGCGATACCGAAGGTTCAGTTATTGTTTTTGACATTAAGGGCGGCTACCTTGATGTCTTCGGTACCAACAACGAACTTGAAGAGTACGTGGAGAAGGTGGAACAGCTGGGCGAATATCCAATGCTGGCAGGTCTTATGGAACTGTATGCCATGGATGGAGAGGAAGAGCCTGAGCCGATAATCGTGGAGTGCGAAAGGCTGCTGGCAAGTCCTGATGCTGATGATTTTTTGAAGCAGAAGACGAAAATATTACTCGATGCTGCACTGGATGCGAAGAGCGAGGGCGGGACTATCATGCTCTATTTTGATGCTGAGGTTTGATCTGACGACTACGATGATTGATGCAATCGACGGCGGCGAGTCCACTATATACCCCAACATGCCCATCGATATTGATAATGAAAGCGAGGTCGGGTCAGAGAAGCAGTTCGACCTCGACGGCGATGGGTAGAGGGGAATGGGCGAGGGAGGGGTATTGGGGGACGCCGCCGGGTGATAATTTATATGAAATAGATTAATTCTGCGGAAAAGTTTAAAGCATCATTGAATAAATACAGACATAACTACATAAAATCTCTACACAGTTCAAAAATCCATGATTTATGTGAATCTTCCCGACACCGACCGCGACGGCCTGACATTAGAAACAGATAATTTAGTTCAGCATGAAATTAGTCATTTATTCGGTGTATCAGATCATAATGATAGTAGATATTGCATTATGGATAAAACCAGCCCATCATGGGATAAGCTGGGTGATGTATTCGGCAACATTTGGACAACCCATGAATGGGATCAGGAATGTTTCAATATTATTGAATTTAATAAAACGGAAGTCTCTCTGTTCAGAGAAGGTGGGGACTATAATATTATAAAATAATTATTTAGGATTAATTCGAGGATGTGAATTATGAAACGGAATGTTATATTATTAATAGTGCTATTAATTCTATTGAATTCACTTTCTTTTGGATGTATCAATCGTTCTAGTAGTAGAGTTGTTTATACTATTGATGTGACACCATCCATGGATTCTGAAACTACGTTAATTATCCCTTTGGTCATAGATAACAAATCTGGAGATATAGACCCCCTGATGAATATAAATCCAATATTTGATGAAGGAGAGGCCTATTTAGAAATTATAGAAACAAATAGAGGTCCCGCTTTAAAGATCATAACAAGCGAAGTGGTGGAAATGCGTTTTATAAAATATTATGACGAAAGTGGTACTGAATTGAGAGCAAATAAAAAATTAAGTATGACAAATATATCTTATGATGAAAAGGGCGAATCAACAATCAAAAGCTGGGTATATGTAAATTCAACTACCGATCAAACCACACATTTTTGGTTCACTTTGACGGCTGGTGACAAAGATAGAATAAACATGCTTGATATTATAGCCAAAAATGTCTCTAATGGGTGGCACCAAATTATTGTAAAAGAAGGATACGGGATTTTTTAAGATTTTAAAACCCCGACAGACCGCGACGGCCTGACCGATGGCTGGGAGGCCATAACCAACCTCACCATCAATCCCTATGGCCTCACTTACCCCACAGCATCCCTGACAATCTGCGCCGAGCCCCCGGCATTGAAAGCCTTCAGGAACACCAGCGTCTCAGCATAAGCCGTGGCATCAATAGCCATCTTCGTATCCGCACCTACAGAATAAATCCTGTCATAGAACTGCTTAATAGCGAACTTGCTGAACTTCCCGAACAGTTCATTATCGGACTTGCCCTTCGCCTGCTCCCTGTAAGTATCCATGGTCCAGTTCCAGATATCGCTGTACAGTTCAGGCTCGTACACCTTGAACAAATCCCACACCATATTCTGGTAGAACGTAGCCACATTACCCTTGATAATATCCCCGCGCGGGAAATGATTGTGTATCAGGTCCCTGGGCGTTCCCGTAATACCGTGCTGTGCAATCCTCACGTCCAGGTTATTGTCCCTTAGTGCCTTAGCCACAGCCGAGGTCTGGGGAATATCGATTGATACCTGCTCAATCATGTTACCCAGGGCATCATAGGTATTGCCGTGTGCGCTGCCGTTGGCAATAGCCAGCACATGGGGCCGGATGCCATTCTCATTCAGCGCCGTAATGAATGTAACTGCTTCCTCAGGCCTGGTAAGCACCCTGCCCGACTCATCCTCTCGCCCTATCTCGCCGACCTCAACCTCAAGGCCGTACTCCCTGCCCCCCATTTTATCATCGATATGCTTTGCCACCTCAGTGGTAGCATTGATATTATCTGCCAGTTCTTCCCGCAGGTCGCCGCCCTGGAAATTGAACAGGTGGGACGCATCAATAGCAAATGAAGTGAAACCTGCATCAATCTGGGCACTCACCAGTTCTTTGGTGCCATCAATATCCTCAGGTGTCCCCTTCTTAATACCGATATGGTCAGCATGTAATGCCCATATGTCAAATCCCACCTCACGTGCGGCATCATTTGCCATGCGCGAGAAATCAGCAGGAGTCTGGCCTGAATAACCCCCTGTCAGGTCACTTTCAGATCTAGCAAGTTCAACAATAAGCGCAGCATCCATATCCTTAGCTGCCTGGAAAATTCCTTTATTTGCAAGCCCTATCCTGAGATTGGCTGCCAGGATAATGGTATCCTTATCCTTCAGGCTGCCAAACAACACAGAACCGGCTTTAGGTCCAAAATCTGCATCGCTCATACATATACTTCCTTCTTAACCTCACTCTCGATTTCCTTGATACCTATGAATATACTCCTCAAATCCCATAAGAGTTTCTTATTGGCCTTGAACAACGCCCACACCAACCCGATAAGAGTGGTACTGCCAAGGTCAACTCCTTCTAAAGAATGAGCAAGCGTGTTCAGTTCATCATCCGTCATTCTGAGGAACCGTTCCTTAACCACCATTCCCATATCCAGGTCACGTCCCAGCTCAGTACGCCAACTCTTCTCATACTCCTGCAAAGACTCAGCAGACACATCCGAACGCCTGATGGCATTGGCAGCTATCTTGCCAGCCATATCCCCGGCCCACATGGCATTGAATATCCCGCCGCCGGTTACCGGGTCTGAATGGCGGGCAGCATCTCCAACAAGCATAAGTCCGTTGGTAACTGTTCTTTCAATTGAACCGCAAACGGGCACGCCACCTACTACCAGTTCTATTTTCTTGCCGTTAGGATAACGTTTCTGTATGAACTCATCCAGCAATTCCAATGCCCTGACTTCACCAGACATATGACCTGTTATGCCTATACCAACATTAGCCATATTGTTACCTTTCGGGAATACCCAGACATAACCCACAGGAGCAATCTTAGTCCCCAGGAAAAACTCACAGAAATCAGGGTCAATATCAATATCTGTCATGAGGTACTGGGCACACGTGCATATATCATTCGGTTTCAAAGTGGTGTCAATACCGGCCCAGCGTCCTACTTTCGACTCAACGCCATCAGCACCTACCACGATATCAGCCTTAATCTCATACTTCTTACCCATGTATTCTGCTGATATACCTTTAACAAAATCATCTTCCATCAACAGCCCGGTTGCCCTGGTCTTGACCATCACTTCGGCCCCTGCCAGTGCAGCCTCCCTGGCCAGTGCCCGGTCGAACACCTTACGCTCAAGTACATATCCTACTTCAGCGCCGGATAGTTCTTCACTCATCTCTACCAGAGTGCCGTCTGGTGAGTATATCTTTGAACCCTTGACCTCAGCAGATATCCAGGCAGGGTCAGGTTCGATATATTTCTTGAGGTATTCTTTATTCACGCCCTCAGCACAACGCACAGGGTCACCTATCTGCTGCCGTTTTTCGATAAGTAGCACATCAAGTCCTTCAAGAGCAGCAGCCTTTGCAGTCATTGAACCGCCTGGTCCCGCTCCCACTACAATAACATCATAGCGTTCCTTCATCAGGATACCTCCAGTGCCCTCACAGGACATATCTTTACGCATATCCCGCAATTATTACATATTTTGTCTACTTCTATCCAGGTTTCCATTAATTCTAGGGCACCTGAAGGGCACACACTGACACATGCACCACAATACCCACATTTTGATTTGTCTACACTTACTGTCAAAAATTATCTCTCCAATACATGTGATTTTGTAATTAAACCCCTAAATGTGCTAACCACAATTCCTTTTCAGACATTTAAATTTGTCGTAATCTCGTAATGTTCATGAAATCGACCGAGCAATAAACCACCTGCTACCTACTTAAAGGAACCGTGTAGGAACAAGCTGGTTTGCCAACAGGTCATCATAGGTTTCAGCCTTTCTTATAATATCCACCTGACCGTCATTGACCAGCAATTCGGCACACCTGGGCCGCCCATTATACTGGCTACTCATGCTAAACCCATAGGCACCGGCATCAAATATGGCTATGATATCATTCTTCTCAACCTCAGGCAGTTCCCTATCATGTGCCAGGATATCGCCAGTCTCGCATATGGGGCCGACCACAGTGTACAGACTTGAAATCTGGGCATCCACCTTATTGGCCACCACTACATGATGATAACTATCGTACATAGCAGGTCTTATCAACAGGTTAAACCCGGCATCCACGCCTACGAATTTTTTGGCAGCATGTTTCATGGTATTGACAGTGGTCAGCAGTACAGTAGTATCTCCCATAATGTACCTACCGGGTTCGATTATCAGTTTAAGGTTCACGCCAATGGCCTTTGAGCGCTTCTCAAAGATGGGGAGTACCACATCTGCCAGGTCCTTTGGTGTAGGTGCAAGTTCACCTTTTTTGTAAGGTATTCCCAGGCCCGACCCAATATCCAGGAACTCCAATTCCACGCCCAGCCTTTTCACTTGCTCGACCAGATCCATCATACGATTGACAGCCTCGTCAAAGGGTGACGTATCCAGTATCTGGCTGCCAATATGACAGTGCATACCTATGGGATTAACACCTTCCAGTTCTACTGCTTCCTTGTATGCTTCTACTACTTCCTGGTGTGGTATTCCGAACTTGGATGTTTTAAGTCCGGTACTTATCTTGGGATGGGTATCAGGGGATACATCAGGATTTACCCTGAAGGCGATATTTATGGTCCTGTTCTGCGATTTGGCAATGCGGCTTAAGGTATTCAATTCGTCAAGGGAATCCACTGAAACCCTGACTCCGGTCTCAACTGCCATTTCCAGTTCCCTGTCAGTCTTGGAGTTGCCATTGAAGAGTATCTTCTCTTTTGGGATACCTGCAAGCAGTGCCATATAAAGTTCGCCATCCCCGAACACGTCAGCACCAGCACCTTCCTGTGCCAGAATCCGCATGATGGTGAAGTTTCCGTTGGCCTTAGCGGCATAGTACATATCTGCATCAGGAAATGCTTCACTGTAGCGCCGGAAGTTATCCCTGACACGCTGTTCGTTCGTTACATACAGCGGCGTCCCGTACTTTTCTACGAGGTCAACAGTATCAACCCCTCCGATGGTGAGGTGACTGTCACGCTTTTCAAGATGGTTTTTTATGGTAAACATGGAATTCCCTCTATGATTTGTTTAAAATTTAATTGACGGTTATTGAAGATAATGTGATAAAAGTCTTTTCAGATTTTAAGTTTCTCTAGTACATAATGTATAACTTTATGCACTCAAGTTAATCCGACCGAAGGGAGGATTTTCTTGAGAACGGCCGATCCTATAATACACTTGACAGTCATTGTTTTACCATAACCACCCCATCCATTATCTTTATTATGGTTTATCGGTAATAGGGTATCGGTAACATTCAACATTACCAGGGCAAAAATCATGTCAGGCATCAAAATCACAAAAACCCAAAACAGCCACATATCTGAGGTTAACTTTGACACACTGGGCTTTGGTGAAGTTTTTACAGACCATATGTTCAGTATGGATTATGAGAACGGCAAATGGGTCAATCCCAGGATAGAACCCTATGGAAAGATAGAGTTCGAACCTGCTATGTGCACACTGCACTATGCCCAGGCAGTATTTGAAGGACTCAAAGCCTTCCATACCAAAGACGGCAGCATTAACATATTCCGTCCCGAGAAAAACCTGGAACGTATGAATCGGTCTGACGTGAGAATGTGTATCCCCGAGATTGACCTGGATATGTTCATGGATGCCATGACCGAACTGATTAAACAGGACAGGGACTGGATACCCACCTCAAAGGGCTATTCCCTATACATCCGCCCCTTTATCTTTGGCACTGAAAATTTCCTTGGTGTTCATCCATCCAGCACATATCGCTTCATGATAATCCTCTCCCCGGTTGGCGCATATTACAAGGAAGGTTTCAATCCAGTCAGCCTGCTGGTTCCTGATGAGTATGTCAGGGCGGTAAAGGGTGGTGTAGGCGAGGCCAAGACCGCTGGCAACTATGCAGCCAGCCTGCTGCCTGCAAAGATAGCGCAGGAAAAAGGTTTTACCCAGGTACTCTGGCTGGACGGCGAGCAGCACAAGTACATCGATGAAGTGGGCACTATGAATATCTTCTTTGTAATTGATGATGTTGTGATAACACCGCCCCTGGAAGGCTCTATCTTACCTGGCATTACCAGGGAGACTGCACTCCAGCTTACGAAATCGTGGGGCATGGACGTGCAGGAGAAACGCATCTCCATAGACGAGGTCATAGAGGCCAACAAACAGGGGCGTCTTCAAGAGGTATTCGGTACAGGTACCGCAGCCGTCATATCCCCTGTGGGCGAGATTCAGTACAAGGACACCAATATCAATATTAATGACGGTGAGGTCGGTCCAATCGCAAACCGGCTGTATAATGAGATAACTGGCATCCAGTACGGTGAAATACCTGATACTAATGGCTGGATATATAAAATTCCTTAAGGGCGGGCAGTATCAATCTGCATTCCTGTAGACAACTCGCCCGTGTTTGTCACTTTTATCAATCATTCCCTGTATTTTCATATCTTCAAGGATACTTTCCAGTTTCGCAACGGCCATTGAGAGCTGGAAATCCTGCAACAACCGTTGTTGTATTTCTTCTACCGGCTGCCATTCTTTACCTGCTATCCTTTTAATGAACCCTGACAGGTCCTCGAACACAGCCCAGGGATAGATGACCCAGCGCCATTTCACTATCCTGTGTGCATAGTAGTCAGGCACGTAGGATGAGCAGGTCTTATGCTGCATCACGGCCGTGCGCACTTCAGTCGGTCCACAGTTTCTGAGGTATTCAAGGGCGACTTGCAATGTATCACCGGTATCGGTGATATCGTCCACCAGCAGCACCCGCATATTGGATATATCGGTGGACAGGCCGAACCGAATATGGGCCTGTTCATCAATGGTGGCTGCTACGCCCCAGTGCTCCATTTTTATGGTGGTCAGGTCCCGGAAAAGCAGGTAATCACATACCACCCGGGCAGGCACATAACCCCCCCTGCCGATTGCGATAATAATGTCAGGCTCAAATCCTGAGGCATGTACCTTGCGTGCAAGGTCACGAGACATCCTGGCGCCCTCATTCCAGGATATCAATTGGCAGCGGAAATTTTCATTTTTCGTATAATCCGAACCCGTAAAGTTCCCCATAGTTAAGAACTATTGATTTTATTTAATTTACCTTTTCTGAATTGGCGGGATATTGGATAACATTTTTATGTTTCACTCGACCTTTTAAGTCTGGAATGAAGGATACTGACTTGAAAAAAAGCATGAAACATCGCGCTAGCATTCAGCGTCTAATCCGCCTGTTCCAGTGCAAGAAAGCAGAACTTGCCGCCGGGTACCAGGGCTATCACGAATTGCTGGGGTTCGTTGACCAATGCCAGCGCCGGGGCATCACTGACCGGGGGCAGGAGAAAGCGCTGGACAACTGGATTGACCTGCTTGAGCGCTGGCCATTTGTGGGTGGGGCACCTACCGGACCGCTGTCCCATGTGCAGAGGCAGAGGACTATGGCGCGGGATGGATTTGTGTGTACCATGTGCGGTCGACCCGCTGATGAAGTACATCACAAGAATTCAAGATTCAAGGGTGGCAGGAATAAGGCGGCTAACCTTACTGCATTGTGTGTGGAATGTCACGAAAAGGTGCATGGAAGATAGTCTTGCCCTGGCCAGCAAGATTATATATTTCAACAGCCATGGCGGCACTCCACTGGCACAACAGCTGAATGCAAATACCCAACAAAACATCCAACGTATCACCAACCGCACACAGGCACCAGTGCAGGAGGGGCGCAGGAATCACATCCATTGAGGCCCCTCTGTTGTTAATTATTATTGATTCCCTTCTCCCTCCGCCAAACCCTTATCACCCTCAATCCCCAAATATACCCATCATGCTCACCATCGGAGTCCTGACCCGCGGCAAGTACGGCAGACGCCTGCTGGACACCCTCGCCGCACACACAGAATTCAAAGTCACCTCAGCAGACATACCTCCAACCCTGCCCGATCTCATCGACGAACCCGCCCCCTTCGTGGACAACCTGGACCTGGACCCCGCAGTCCTGTCCTCGGACCTGCTCATCACCTACAGCCTGAACCCTGACATCACCCCTGAAATAGCCAGGCGCGCTGCCCGCTCAGGTGCAAAAGCCATCATCATTCCCGGCGGCTGGGCAAAAGCCGGCCACCCTGATGAGTTCGATGAGATATCACAAACATACGGCACTCGCATACTGGTAGAGGACATTTGCTGTGAAATTGGACACGATGCCGACCCCACCCTTGATGAGTTCGCAAGCGTACTGGGCCGCCCCAAACTTGAAGTACACCAGGATGGCGGCACAATAAGTGAAGTAAAGGTCATCCGGGGTGCACCCTGCGGCTCCACCTGGTGGATGGCAGAGCACCTGCAAGGCGTGCCTGTCTCGGAAGCGCCAGCCAGGGCCGGACTTTTGGTGCAGCAGTACCCCTGCCGGGCTGTCAGGGGGACCAGGGGCGGGATACATCGCTCAGCCGAACTGCATAAGCAGGCATTGGAAGATGCAATAGATTAGGCTAAATTGAGTGAAACTTCAACTTCTAATAAATTAAATTGCTATCATATAACTGAAAATAAAACATATAACTTTAAGATAGTTAAGCAAATATTGAATCCGCATGGATTCATCAGCCACGGTCATGCTTGCCATATTTGTGCCATTTATATTTGCATTGTTAGTTCCTTTTGTATCAAAAATACTAAAACAGCATATAGGTTGGTATGCAGTGGCAGTTGCGACGGCAACCGTTTTATTGATTCTCAAGATATTACCAACAATAATCCATGGGGAAACAATTTACGGCGAGATCATGTGGCTGCCAACGGCCGGGCTAAAGTTCAATATTTATGCAGATGGTTTAAGTATCCTCATCGGACTCCTGGCATCAGGCATCGGCGTCATCATAATGACGTATTCCATCGGCTACATGTCAACCAAAGAGGACCTGCCCAGATACTACCAGTATCTCCTCCTCTTCATGGGTTCCATGATAGGAATGGTATTTTCTGCCAACACCATCCAGTTATTCATCTTCTGGGAACTTACCAGTATCACATCTTTCATACTAATAGGATACTGGAACGACAAACCTGAATCTATCTACGGTGCAACAAAAGCACTGGTGCTCACAGCCGTTGGCGGACTGGTGATGCTGGCAGGGTTTTTGTTACTCCAGGTGATAACCGGAACATTTGACATTCCCACCATACTCCAGGATGATTCCATGATAAAGGCCATACATGGCCACGAACTATTCTTCATAACCCTTCTGCTCATATTCATAGGCGCAGCCGCCAAATCAGCACAGGGTCCCTTTTATATCTGGCTCCCAAATGCCATGGAAGCACCCACACCAGTAAGCGCATTTTTACATTCGGCAACAATGGTAAAGGCCGGAATATATCTCGTAGCCCGAATGCATCCAATATTCGCAGGAACCGACGCCTGGTTCATTCTTGTAAGCGGCACCGGTATGATAACCATGGTCGCAGCCGGGTTTTTAGCATTCAGGCAGACCGACATCAAAGCCATACTTGCATATTCCACAATCAGCCAGCTTGCCTATGTCATGACAATGTACGGTTACACCACCTACCACGAGCCCGGTATCGGAGTAGCTGCGGCCACCTTCCACTTAGTGAACCATGCAACCTTCAAAGCCTGTTTATTCCTTGTAGCCGGCATAGTTGCGCACGAAGCCGCCACCCGGGACATCAGGAAACTGGGCGGCCTCAGAAAAGATATGCCGCTAACGTTCATCATAGCATGCATCGGAGCCCTGGCTATGGCTGGCCTCCCGCCGTTCAATGGATTCCTCAGCAAAGAGATGTTCTATGAATCGTCCCTTGAAATGGGAGAAGCCCTGGGTTCACCCTTTACCCTACTTATCCCCGCCATTGCTATAATGGGGGGTGTGCTCACATTCGCCTATTCAATAAAATTAATAGACGGCATATTCCTCGGCAAGCGGCAGACCAAAGGTCTGCCAGAACATATCCACGACCCCCCTGCAGTCATGCTCATTCCTGCAGCATTCCTTGCAGCATTGGTCGTCCTGTTCGGACTTGTCCCATCCATACCGATACATAACATCGTTGAGCCTACCACAGCAGGGATTTTACTCGAAGAAGTTGAACTTCATATTAAGATGTGGCATGGTTTTACCACACCATTGATGATGACTGTCATAACTTTCATTATTGGATTCGGGATATACACAAAATATGATGCAATTGCCGCCTGGCAGGACAGGTTCAACTTGAAATACCCGAAAATCAGCGTAAATTATTATTATGACCAGATGGTCAATAATGCCAAGACCAATGCCAGGAAAATATCATCCATCACCCAGCCAGGTACCATCAAGACCTACGTGAGTGCACTAATCTTTACCATGATAATGCTGGTAGGAATTCCTATTATCCTGCTGGGTGCCGATATCATCCCGCAGTCATTAAATTTCGATATTGCCATCTATGAAGTCTTAATAATGCTGTTCATGGTAATAGCAGGGATTGCAGCCGCCTTACTGCCTGCTTACCTGCCTGCCATCATAGCATTATCCGCACTCGGTTATCTGGTAAGCCTGTTATTTATTTACCTAAAAGCCCCTGACCTGGCACTGACGCAGATACTTGTTGAAACACTATCCACCATTATCTTCCTACTGGTAATTGTAAAAATACCGCAAAAATTCAAAGAACACATACCCACAACCACACTGGTCAGGGACCTTATCATCGCTGGAGCGGTTGCCAGCACAGTCTTTATATTAATAGTAAATGCAACCCAGGGAATCATACCTCCCTTTGAATCCCTGTCACATTATTTTATAGAGAACAGCCTGACACTTGCAGGCGGAAAGAACGTGGTCAATGTCATAATTGTTGATTTCAGGGGTTACGATACCCTGGGTGAAATATCCGTGTTGTGCCTGGCAGCCTTTGGCGTTTACAACCTTATCCACAGCAGGGGTGATAAAACATGACCACACTGATAACAAAAACCATTACAAAAATCTGCCTGCCACTGGTAATCCTATTCTCAATCTCCTTGTTACTGGCAGGTCACAACAACCCTGGCGGAGGATTTATCGGCGGCGTCATGTTCGCATCCATAATAGCGCTAGTATATGTGGTTTTCGGGTTAAAGTACACAGCCACGTTCTTCAATCCGGATTGGAGCAAGTGGTTCGCATTTGGTATTCTACTTGCCTGTGTCACCGCATTTGCTGCAATACCATTGGGATATAATTTCTTCAGAAGTGCAGTTGAATTCATAGACCTTCCATTAATCGGTGAGCTCGAACTTGTATCGGCAGCCCTTTTTGACGTAGGAGTATATTTTGTAGTAATAGGTACACTACTATTCATTTTCAAAAATGTAGGTGATGATAAATGAACAGCACATTCCTTTCACTGACCATAGCCCTCCTCTTCGGTATCGGTACATTCCTTATCCTGCGTCGGGATATTGTCAAGGTTATCATAGGACTGGGCATACTTTCCCATGCTGTGAACGTGCTGATTGTATCTACGGGCATATTTGACGGTACCCGGGTTCCTATACTTCCAGGTTCACATAACGATGCAGGAACCACTGGTTCAGTTTTCAATGACAACCTTGCTGAAGGTATTTTGAGCCCGGTTGTACAGGCAGGTACACATATGGATTATGTAGACCCGCTGGTTCAGGCTCTTGTACTTACTGCCATTGTTATCAGTCTTGCAACAACTGCTTTCATCCTCATACTGGCATACCGTATCCATGAAGAATACGGGACTACTGATATCCGTGAACTCAGGAGGTTGTGGGGATGATTTCTATAACAGACCACTTACCCATATTACTTATCGCCATCCCAATCCTGGCATCAATGTTAATGGTGTTCCTGAAAGGGAGTCCTGTCCTTCAAAAGAACCTCAATGTTTTCATTTATCTCTGCCTGGTGATATTTTCCATCATGCTCCTCCAGAATGTCTGGACTGGCGGTATCATGGTTTATGAAGTCGGAGAATGGGGCAAGTACGGAATTATCCTCGTTGCCGACCTGCTCAGTTCCGGCATGGTACTCCTGACTCTCATCATCTCGTTCTTATCATTGATCTATTCACTGGATTATATTGAAAAAAGGTCATTGAATTCCACCTATCACTCGCTGTTCAACCTTCTGGTGGCAGGTCTTAACGGTTCGTTTTTGACCGGAGACATCTTCAACCTGTTCGTATTCTTTGAGGTACTTCTCCTGTCTTCCTGTGGTCTTGTAATTGCTAATGAGAAAGGCGGAGTTACAAAAACCTCTGATAAAATGGAAGCTACTTTCAAATACCTCGTACTTAGCATGCTGGGTTCCATAGTCATGCTCATCGCCGTGGCATCCCTGTATGCCACTATGGGAACGCTGAACATGGCCGATATTGCTGTGAAGGTCAGCGCAGCAAGTGCAGCAGGTACTCTGCCCTGGCATATATTTGCCATTGCACTCCTTTTCATTGTCGTGTTCGGGAACAAAGCTGCCATATTCCCGCTTCACTACTGGCTGCCTGATGTTCACCCAACTGCCCCCTCTCCCATCAGTGCAATGCTAAGCGGAGTGCTAATAAAGATTGGTGTGTACGGCATGTTGCGTGTTTTTTTCCTGATATTCAGGGATGCACTGCCCATGTTCCAGCCAATTATAATCCTGATGGCCCTTGCAACTATCATGATAGGTGCGGTATCCGCAGTAGGACAGACAGATGTAAAGCGTATGCTTGCATATTCAAGTGTTGGCCAGATAGGTTATGTTTTCCTGGGTATCGGCATGGGCTCAGCAGTGACCATTGCAGCCTCACTTGTGTATCTTGTCAATCATGCAATTGCTAAATCAATGTTATTCCTGACATCAGGCAACATCATACATCATGCAGGGACCCGTGATATGCACAAAATGGGTGGCATGATTAAAACTGCCCCCATAATGGCCAGTGTATTCCTGATAGGGGCCATGTCCATTTCAGGCATTCCGCCAATGGGAGGTTTCATTGCAAAATTCATGTTGTTCAAAGCAGGTATACAGGAAGAATTCTATTTACCGGTTGCTTTTGCCTTATTCTTTGCAGTTTTCACGTTATTCTATATGATGCGGGCATGGATGAAAATGTTCTGGGGGACATCAAATGATGCAGAAGCTCACGATGATGATCCATCACATGCTTCTTCGCTCCTGATGATTATCCCGATAATCATTCTAGCCATTTTTGTTGTTGTACTGGGACTATATGCAGAACCACTACTCTTACTTGCACAGGCAACATCCGAGCAGATAGTCAATCCCCAACCCTATATTGATGCAGTGATGACGAGGAATGTCAGATGAAACGATATATCTATTATTCGATTCCGCTTGGAATTATGTGGTGTTTCGTACACGGTACAATCAATATTGAAAACTTTCTGCTTGGATCAGTACTTGGAATAATTGTGATAAGACCATTCAGGGAGCTATATCATTTCGAGGAAGAACTCTCTTTCAAGAGGGCCATAGGCAAGATTCCCAACCAGATTCATTATTTCATGGTGCTTATCGTTGAAATCATAAAAGCAAGTATTATGGTAGCCAAAATCGTGCTTTCGCCCAAAATGGACATCAAGCCGGGAATAATCGCTGTACCCCTCAGGACAAAAACAAGTGGCGGAATAACAGCTATTGCCAACACTATCACACTTACTCCGGGAACTCTGACCATAGATGTAGCAGATGACAGGTCTGTACTTTACGTGCATTCCATAGATGCTTCAGACCCTGAATCTATCCGTAAATCAATACGGGACGACCTTGAAAAATTCGTACTGGAGGCTTTTGAATGAATACGCTGTTGCTTAATTTTTCACTGACACTCATGGTACTTGCCATCATCCCCTGTATCTACAGGATTGTTGTTGGCCCAACCATACCTGACAGGGTTGTTGCCATGGATGCCATGACCACTGTAATTGTAGTAATGCTGGGTGTATACTCATATGTGCAGGGTTCTGTGTTTTTCATGGATGTAGCTTTGGTATTGTCCATTATATCTTTTGTAGGAACTGTAACCATTTCCAAATATCTCGATGAAGGGGTGGTCTTATGAGTTTCATAGATACTGCATTGAATGTATTGAGCAATGTGGTCCTGTTATTAGGCCTGTTTTTTGTTTTTGTGGGTATGATTGGGCTGCTTCGCCTGCCAGATGTCTATAACCGCCTGCATGCAACTACAAAGGTTGCAACGCTGGGTGCATTTGGTGTGATGTCAAGTATTGTGTTAAATGTAGGTTTCACTCCAATTGGCATAAAAGCAATAACTGTGGGTTTATTCTTGTTGCTGACCGCACCGGTTGCATCGCACATGATTGGGCGTGCGGCTAAGAGGCATGGTGTGGAATTATGTGAGGAATCAGTCATTGATGAGTACATTATTAGCGGAGAAACTGATTAATAACATTGACTAAGAGTCTATGTATGAGTCAAAACGAATCTGTTTATGAGGAGTCATTAAAGGTACACGAACTGCACCGCGGTGTGCTTGAAGTTGCAAGCAAAGTGTCAGTGGATGACATGCATGATCTAGGTGTCGATTATACTCCCGGAGTAGCTGAACCCTGCAGGGTCATCCGGGCCGAACCTGATGAGGCATATACCTATACCAGCAAGGGCAATTTTGTAGCAGTGGTCACAGATGGCACTGCTGTACTGGGGCTAGGAGATATCGGGCCTGCAGCCGCCATGCCTGTGATGGAAGGCAAGGCCATATTATTCAAGCAGCTTGGTGGCATCGATGCATTTCCAATATGCCTGGACACAAAGAATACAGAGGAGATCATTAAAACCATAACACATATCGCACCCACCTTCGGCGGCATTAACCTTGAAGATATCAGTGCACCCCGTTGTTTCGAAATAGAAGATAGATTGAGGCGGGAACTGAATATCCCTGTGTTCCATGACGACCAGCATGGTACCGCTGTGGTTGTCTACGCGGGCCTTATTAACGCTTTGAAGATTGTGAATAAGGACATCAATGACATCAAGGTGGCAATAAGCGGTGCCGGTGCAGCCGGTATTGCAATTGCCTTTACCCTGATAAGAGCAGGAGTCAGGGACATTATTGTCTGTGACAGCAGGGGCATAATCCATCAATCCCGCAGGGAAGGTATGAACTCCATGAAATTCCTGCTTGCCAGCTTAATAAACAGCCGCAGTATCTTCGGGGGACTGGACACTGCCATGAAGGGTGCCGATGTGTTCATTGGAGTATCTGCGGCTGGCATTGTATCAAAGGATATGGTACGCAGCATGGCTCCCGACCCTATCGTATTCGCCATGGCTAATCCCGAACCTGAGATTATGCCAGAAGATGCAATTGAGGCGGGTGCGCGGGTGGTTGCCACGGGCCGGTCAGATTATCCCAATCAGGTGAATAATGTATTGGGATTTCCCGGCATCTTCAGGGGTGCACTGGATACCAGGGCGACTGATATTAATATCGAAATGAAGATGGCAGCAGCCCGCGCACTGGCAGGTATTATTGCAGATTCAGAGCTGGATGAGATGAATATCCTGCCCGGACCGCTGGATAAACGGGTGGTGCCTGTAGTTGCAGCAGCGGTGGCAAAGGCGTCAGTGCTGAGCGGGGCGGCAAGAGTCAACCCGAGTCCGGATGAGGTGGCAAGACATGCCAAAGAGCTGGTGCAGCATAGCAAAATGCACCATAAATGACTATGAGGTAGGTCATAAGATATAACTGGATTGGGATTATATAACATTGCCAAATATTGATTATTTCAATCAATAGCAATAATTATAATATTTCTATCTGGAGGATTAAATCTTGAAAAAAATCACAGTAGTAGGTGCAGGGTTCGTAGGGGCCACCACAGTCCAGCGCATTGCAGAAAAGGAACTTGGCGATGTGGTGATGACAGATATTGTTGAAGGATTACCGCAGGGAAAAGCACTTGACCTTATGGAATCCGCTCCAATCGAGGGCTTTGATGTAGAGATTATGGGTACAAACGATTACAAAGATATCCAGGATTCTGATGTAGTGGTCATAACCGCAGGCCTTGCCCGAAAACCTGGCATGACCCGGGATGACCTTGTTAAAATCAATAGTAATATAGTAGGCGAAGTATGCGAAAATATTAAGAAATACGCCCCGGATTCTGTTGTTATTGTGGTCACCAATCCTCTTGATATCATGACCTACATTGCTATGAAAAAGACTGGGTTCCATCCCAGCAGGGTGTTTGGTATGAGCGGCGTACTTGACTCTGCCAGGTTCGCTACCTTTGTGGCAATGGAACTGGGTTGCTCTGCACGGGACGTGGATGCAATGGTACTGGGCGGACATGGCGACACGATGGTACCACTTCCCAGACACACTACGGTGTCAGGTGTATCAATAACAGAATTGATGGATGATGATACCATTGACAGGTTGGTTGAGCGTGCCGTCAACGGCGGAGCAGAGATTGTGGAACTGCTAAAGACCGGGAGCGCATTCTATGCACCCTCAGCTGCCATAACGGCAATGGTGGAATCTATCGTGCGTGACCAGCACCGTATCCTGCCTGCCGCAGTATTTCTGCACGGCCAGTATGGACATGAGGGAATATACCTTGGTGTGCCTGTGAAACTGGGGGCCAACGGTGTGGAAGCGATATTGGAACTGGACCTCACTGAAGCAGAACAGGCTATGCTGGATAAGTCGGCAGAGGCTGTAAAGGTAGGAATTTCAACACTGGATATATGAGTGGTAGATTGAATAATACTTTAAACATCCAAACGGTGGCAGATGCCGTAGAAGAGATTATCAGGCAGGCAGAGACCTGTCTGCCGGATGATGTTATTGAAGCCCTGAAGAGTGCCAGGGATGCAGAGACCAAATCCACGGCCGCTGCCCAGCTTGATGCCATTTTGGAGAATATATCCATAGCTGATAACAGGGCCATCCCGATGTGCCAAGATACAGGCATCCTTGTGTTCTTTGTCAAGATTGGACGGGATGCCCATATTGATTTTGACCTGGACGGGGCCATCCGGCAAGGTGTGAGGCAGGCCACCAAAAGCGTCCCCTTGCGCCCCAATGCAGTGGAACCACTGACCAGGCAGAATTCGGGCGACAATACAGGGGACGGGCTGCCTGACATCAATTATTCTTTCGCTGAAGGCAGCAGTATCACCATTACGGTGGCCCCAAAAGGAGCGGGTTCAGAGAACATGAGTGCCATCAGGATGCTGAAACCATCCCAGGTGGATAGTGTCAAACAGTTCGTGGTCGAGACCGTATTGAATGCCGGGGGTATGCCCTGCCCGCCCATTGTTGTAGGTGTGGGTATCGGCGGCAGTTTTGATAAATCGGCACGGCTTGCCAAATGCTCGCTGCTTCGTGACCTTGACGATATGGATGATT
>DAOWEE010000227.1 GCA_030638625.1 Methanosarcinales archaeon | reverse complement strand
GAGATATTCCGAAGTTAATCGTAACAAGTTCTACCTGAAAAAATGGTTCGAGCAGGAGTGCTGCCAGTGAGCTGTCTTTTCCACTGCTGAACAGTACACTGACCTTCATTTCCGTGTGATGCTCATCTCGCGTTTTTTAGGTTGTATCTGTATCAGTAGGTTTTTCAGTTTGGCATCGTCCAATTTGCCCTGTAACCGACCTGATTGTGCCAACCCAACAAGTTGGGCCTCAACACTTTCAACCATCTCAGGCTTTGTCATCCGCAATGTATTCAGGCGTTCCCTTGCTTCAGGGGTGAGGATTGCACGCATAATGGTCTGTTTTTTGGCCTCCATCTCAGCCCTGGCCTGTTCCTGCTGAGCCGCTGCCTGAGGGTCTGGCATCTGTTGCTGTTGCTGCTGTCGCAACATCTCCATTTTCCGACGCCTTATTTCCTCAAGTTCATCTCCGGCCATAACCAATCCTCAGTTTGATATTATTGAAGTGTTCGATTAGTATTTCTCAAGACCCGGATACTCTTCCAGTAATCCTGCCTTGGTTTCATGTGCTACATTATCGAGTAAAGACCTGCCTGCCGGAGAGATTATCCTGCCCCTTTTCATGGATTTTACCAGACCTGCCTTCTCAAGCTGCTGAAGTGCTTCGCTGATAACAGACCCGCTACCCTTTGCATGGGTGGCAGTTGCTACACCTCTGCGCTTTTTACCGCCATAGAAACTCCTGAGCCTTGATACGCCCACAGGACCGTCAATATATATCCTACGAACGACTGACGCGCACCTGGTATAGAACCAGTCCGGGTCAAGGGGTGATAGTTCTTTATGAACACCGGTCTTGACCTGTGCAGACCATTCAGGTGAATTCACCATACTCTCATCTTTCAATTTCTGTGCTACATTTTTAATTAATGCATCTGCAGGTACATCGTACAAAGTTGTCATTATAATTCTCCGGTTTGATAACTCAAATGATTATTTGGTATTTTAGATTATCCTAAGGGGCTTCGTATATGAAGGTAAGGTTGATTAATCTATCGGCTAACATTATACTATTTTCGCCCTCTTTTTTTGTATATTACGGCAGTGCTTCCCTTTACTTCCACAAGCTGGGTGCCAGTCCGGCTTGAAAGTTCCTCAGCTAACGCCATACGTTCACTGCTACCTACGGCAGCTGATTTAAGTATCTTTACTTTAACCAGTTTATTCTTCTTAAGCTGCTTTAACAGTTCTTCCACAAGTGAATCAGTGATGCCGCTTTTACCCACATTCAATATAGGACTCAAATGTACAGCTTCACGTTTCAAGTCATAAATAGTTCGATTCATTAAATTCACTCAAAAAAATAAAGTTTCAATGCTACAGGAGTTCCTTTACTATTTCAGCAGCCTTGTCCAGTTCAAGTAGTATCAGTCCAAGTCCTGCCTCCGGTGATGTCAGTAATATCAGCAAAGCCTTTGGTCCTGCACCTGTGGCAATCAATTTGCCGTGCTCAGATTCCACGATGACCCTTTCAGGAATTCCTTTTCCTAATTCTGTGGTGGCAGTTTCCGCCGCACCCAGCATGGTAGCTGACATTGCAGCAAAAGTCTCGGCATGTTGTCCAGAAGGCATAATGGCTTTCATTAACAGCCCATCACGACTGGCAGCAGCGCTGGCCTCGACTCCACCCACTTTCTTAAGGTCAGTGAGTACTTTTTCTAATAATTCTATCGTCGAAACCATTATCAATTGCCTCCTGTTATTTTTTCCACCAGCACCTCAAATGCTTCAAATATGCCTTCCTTACTGGTTGCTATTGTCGGAATTATAGGTACGTCTTCTGGTATATTAAAGTGTCTGCGAATCTCATCTACGGACAGGGCACCTGGCAAGTCCTGCTTATTGGCTACAATAATGTATGGGAGCCCATACCCCTTTGTAATATCCAACATCTGTTTGGCCCTCACAAAATCTTTTGGTAATGTTGAGTCAACCACCAGGAATATACCCATAGCTTCACCACTTATCATCTTGATAATGGGGTCAAACCTTTCCTGGCCCGGCGTCCCGAATATATCAGCACTAAATCCTTGATGGTCGATGTGGCCGTGGTCAAGAGCAATAGTGGTTCCCAGACGGTCCACCGATACTGCCCTTGTGGATAAAGAATGAATTAAGGATGATTTGCCTGCATTAAATGGTCCTGTGACCAGTATTTTAGGTATGTATATCTTTATACCGCCTGGCCGTAATACCCTAAACAGCATTGAACGTGCCTCTATTTCCGACCAGTCCGCTTTAAGTACACCAAAGTACTGCCCGAATATGACACGCTCTGCTATACCACCAACGCTTATGACACAGTTGAAAATGTTATCCTTCATACTATTCAAGGTATTTTCTTCGTAGGGCCATGCTGTGAAGTTGTAAATTATTGCATGATCCCTTACCAATGCCATCTTGTTCCACATTTTTACGGCATTAAGAGTATTCTCTTCGCCACACAAGTCCATTATTGTCGATAGGGACCCGACCATAATGATTGAACCTTTTGGAACCTCCTTCATAGCCCGGTTCATCATCTCGGTCATGCTATCAATACTTTCAGGGTCAGAGACCACATAATTCTCGTTTGAAAGGTCTCCGATCAGTGGTGAATATGCATCAATGATAATAAGTTTGTCATCGAACTGGTGGATGTCCCACCCGAATTCACTGAACTGGTCCTTCATGGTTTCAGGGTTCGAACTGGATGTTACATACACACAGGTAACACCCTTTGCAAGATTGTGATGAAGTGTCTGCATACCGAACACATCACCTTCAACGCCCGGATGGTTAAAGTATATCAGCGATTTTCCTTTTGGAATGCCACCGTTTAAATATTCATCAAGTTTAGGTATGCCAGTTTGTGCCATATTTTCTCACCCCTTCAACACTATTTTTGCGCCTTCGATGGTATACTCATACCAGTCTGAAGGTTTCTGGCTCATACCAGTTGTCCTGATATAATGAATGTCACTTTCCTGCCTGATCTCAATTACACCATCAAAAAGCTGCTTTAAGGTGGCTATGGCCTGTTCATCATGCATTCCATCTTCAACTACATAAATACCAAGGGCGCCTGAGGCCTTTACCCTGCCCGTGAACACATGCAAAAAACGGAACACGGTCTGGATGTTGGAATACATGAGAATAGTAGATAGGGAGTTAATGCACAATCTGGTCTTTTGAATATTCTGTTTCATCCAGAAATCTTCCAGGAACTGGCTTATTTTAACGCCGATGCCTGTTAAATCCACCGGGCTGGATGCTCTCCTGATGGTTGCTGTGTCAGATGTAGGTACTCCTAACGTCTTGGTCACGCAATCCACAATACCAAGATGTTCAATTGGAATTTCCAGATTATTATAACTAAACCAGTCAACCACACTCTCACCAGGTTCCCGTGTGGTGACGATTACGGCGGCTTCCCCCTCATTAAGTCCATTGTAAACGATATTGTTGACAATGGTTTCTTTTCCGCTCATGGGCGGTCCGATTATCATGATATTAGAACCGGTTCTAATCCCGTTTATGTTTTCATCCAGTTTTTCAATACCAAGGGAATAACTTTCCATCGATTTTATCTCCATAGATAACAATAATAATTATAAATTAATATTTATTATACATATTTATCAGTTTCTGTTTAATTATGAAATTTTTCAACAGGCTTGTCTACCCCATATAAGTAAGTACTTTCCCCCATATATATTTTTACTACATCAGTATCATTGATTATTAAACTGTGGCTGAAAACGTGTTTTAAAACTGGAATTTATCGGGCAGTTCAATTTTGGTCAGGACTGACCTTCATGTATTCCCGCAACACTGTTGTGGCATATGCACCCTTTTGCAAGTCAAATACCAGTTCCACTGCTGTATATCCGGGATTCAATGTATCTTCCATAACCCTGAATCCAGAGTCAACCGGTATAATAATCTCACGGCGCAGTCCCTTACTGGCAAGTTCTGGCAAACCAGGCATCTTGAACCCTTCCAAATCCACCTTATTATCTTCAAGCACCTCTTGCTCAATCTCCCCTGACACTCCTTCTGACATGGGGGTTTCATATCCGATGACGGGTGCGGTCAGGAATGCCCGGCCCTTTCGCATCAGGTTATTGATACCATCCAGTGTGTCCTCCGCCACCATTTGCGTTCTGGTTGTGTCGGGGAGTCCTGCTGCGTTCTTGAAACAGACAATATCCCCAACCAGTGCCGCGTTAGGTAGTCCCCCTTCCAGCCTGCGGCTGAGTATGAGATTGAACAGATATGACTGATATGCATGCACGAACATCTTCCTGAGATTGGGTGATAGCGAGAAAAAAGCACCTGCATAGTCCCCGGGTTTTTCTACAAGATGGCTCATCATGGCACGCTCGTACCTCAGGCGCACAGGATACTTCAGAAGTCCGCCTTTGAAATCAAGAGTATCCAGTACATACTGCCGTACCTGTCGGGCATCATCGGATTCTCCCGAACACGGGCGGGCTATATATTCAAGGGCCGCGCCCTCAATATCACCTTCAACCAACTTCCGGCCCACCACATGGGTAATGGGGCGCTGGATGCCAAATCTCTGAATGCCGAAGAAGTTGGGCACTCCCCCATGCTCCCGTATCTGTGAGGACGTGAGCTCCATCAAAGTGTTTACTTCATCCACAGGCTGTACTATCTTGCGAATAATTATCCTGAACCGGTTTCCCCACAAATCACCCAGACTCACTTGTTTATTAGACCGCCCTACTGGAGTAATAGTGACATCCCTTAATTTAATGCGCTCAAGTTCAGATTGGTCCATATCATATATACTGATCTTCTGGGTAGTCAGGGCCTGCTTGTCCTTGGTGCCAGCCCAACCGATGCGCTGCTGGCTTATGCGGAGTATCCGGGATATGTCGCGTATTAAATGGTGGGTGTCCCAGTTCTTTTTGGCCAGGGTGCAGATGAGATACTTGCCGTTATCCTGCTCTTCCCTGTTGGTAATCTCATCTACCACGAAATCCTCTGGTACCTGCCTGATAATCCCATCCATGCCGGGCGTGTTCGTGATATATACAAGTACACCTGTGTCCTGCTCCAGTTTCGGAGGTATCAACGCCTTACTCATTGAGATGTTGGTTGTTACTGATGCTTGATGTACCTTTTGCGAAGAATAATAGAACTGATGGGGTGATTGGAAATCTGTGTAGAGAAGAATTTGAAATATGGTATTTTATAAATTCACGTGTTATAACTTACATAAGATATATAAACAGGTAAATAATAATATCATTATTGATGATTATCATCATCATCATTCAGGGGTTAATCAAAAATGTTTGTGTGTTGGAACTAAGGAGGTGGAATGTGTTAGGTTGTAATTTCTTTGAACAGCATATTGCTCATCAAAACTGGAAGGCAATATTGATTTACCTGATTATTTTTTCGATGCCTGACCCGGCCTTTGCCTGGCCTGCTGACGACCAGTGGCATATAGTAGTAAACGAAACAGGAAATTTTACAGATCCAACTGATGATTCAACTAACACGGATTATATTCAAATTGTGGGCAATAATACCTATCCTGCTGCATATATAGCAAATGACGGAACTTATCTCAATTTCCGACTTAGGATATTGGGAAATCCTATAAAGGCTGGAGGTGGAAGCAACCCCGATTACTTTTATGGAAGTTCATGGGGTGTAGAATTTGATACTGATGGAAATTCAAATAACTATGAATATTTATTGTTTTTCCGAGGAGGAAATAATCAACAGAAAATTGAATTCTGGAAAAATGTAAATGGAGGAGAAATAGGTAAACCCGGCACCCAGGCTAATGACACTGGTCCTCTTTGGATTGTTGACCCCATCCCTAATGGTAACTGGACATATATGAGAGCAGTGGATACACCAGATATATTCGGCACAGGTGAAAACAACACATTCGTAGACTGGAGAATGCCATATGATGTATTCCTGAATCATACAAACCTGACTAATGAAAGTTCGATGCGACTCATTTTTGGCACCTCAACACAAAACACGCCAAATTTACAAACCGACATAGGTAACACTGCTTTAGATGGAAATACAGTTAACGTATCCGATGCAGTTTCAGACCCGGTTTTGACCATGGGTACAAGGACTACTAACGGTTCAGTTAAATTTGCAACTGATTTAAATGGCTCCGGTAATGTCACTGATATCATTGTCAATGATACTGTTTACATCAGGGTAGATGATGCTGACCGAAATTACGACTCCAGTTCAAACCAGACAATAAGTGTAATATTGTTGTCCAGTTATGGAGACAATGAGACTGTAACATTAACAGAGACTGGTAATGATACAAGTATATTCACAGGAATTATTGCAACATCAGGTACATCGGTAACGATTGGAGACAGTATTCTACAAATTGTAGAACTTGGTATATTCAATGTAACATATGTTGACACCACTGCAACTGGTCTTTACGCCAATAGAACCGACACTGCCAATGTAACTGATATTACACCACCTGCATCCGTTACCAGCCTGACCAATGTGACCAATAATGAAACCTTTATTAACTGGACATGGACTGACCCCCTGGATTTTGACTTTGACCATGTTGAGGTTTGGTTAGATGGCATATTTATGCAAAATGTCTCAAACGGCACACAGTTCTATAATGCAACCGGATTTATTCCAAATACCCAACATAACATATCCACACGTACCGTTGATATTCGTGCTAATATAAACCAGACCTGGGTGAATCATTCAGCTTGGACTGACCGCGATATAATCCCGCCAATCATAAATTTTACAATCCACACTCCACCCGGTAATTCTTATCTTATCCAGGATTATATTCCTGTCAATGTCACAGCCTTTGACAAAAACCTGAAAAACATTACCATATACCTCTATTATGGCAACGGTACCCTGATAGATAATATTACAAACATTTCGTCCCCTGTTTTCAATAATTTCACCAGCCTGTCAGATGGAATCTACATCATCAATGCCACAGCATATGACACAGGCGAGAACTCTGCCACTACTGGTAACAGGACCATAATCCTTGACACCACGCCACCTATCATCTACCTTGTCAATCCTACTCCTGCCAATAATTCCAACCTTTCACAGACTCAGATAGATTTTAACTATACAGCAACTGACGACAATCTGGAAAACGTCACCATATACCTTTATTACAGCAACGGGACCCTGATGAGTGATACCACATTTACCACCCTGCAGAACTGGGGTTTTTTCGGTGGTCTGTCAGATGGGACATACCTGCTTAATGCTACGGTCTATGACAAGGTAGGTTACTTCAATAAATCCGAAACAAAAACAATCACTCTTGATACTGTTCCCCCTAACATCACTTTGGCCAGTCCGACACCCCTTGATAATGTGAATCAGACCATCGATTATATCCGGACCAATGTCACCACAGATGCTATTGACCTAAAAAATATTACCACATACATTTACCATGGCAATGGAACATTATTATACAATATAACGAATGTATCCTCCCCTGCCATTAATAATTTCACGGACTTGCCAGACGGTGTCTACTTAATCAACGCTACTGCGTATGATTGGGCAGGTAACTCCAATGAAACGGGTTCGAGAACAATTATTGTTGATAGCACACCCCCCATCATCAACTTTGCTAATACCACTCCTGCCAATAATTCTAACCTCAGCCAGAATTATATACCAGTCAACATCACCGTAATTGACATTAACCTGAAAAATGTTACTAACTACCTCTATTATGAGAATGGTACTGAAGTGAACAATGTCACTGTCCCTTCTTCCCCAAACAATGTATTATTTACCGGATTATCTGATGGGATTTATTTTACCAATGCCACTACATACGATTGGTCGGGCTACTCAAATACAACGCCTACAAGGACCATAACGATTGACAATACTCCACCGTATAATGTCACATTTGTGTCCCTGACACCTGCCAATAATTCCAATCACACCCAGAATTACATAATCACAAATGTTACTGCATTTGATACTACCAGCCTGAAAAATATCACCATATACATCTATAACAGCTCAGGGACCGAACTGTCGAATTATACAGGCAATTCATCTCTGGCAGCTAACAATTTCACAGGATTGCCTCCAGGCACCTACTTCATAAACGCCACCGCCTATGACTGGGCAGGTAACTACAATACCTCCAAAACAAGGAACATTACACTTAACGCCCCTCGCTCAGACCTGAACCTTACTTCAGAAAACATTACATTTGTATATGGGGCCGCAGAGGGGTCAAAGGTTACAGAGACGGGTGACATAAAAGAAAATGTTAACCTGGCTATCAATGCCACTATTTACAATAAAGGGGCTGCGGATTCAGGGAACTTTTTTGTCCTGTTCTATGACAGTGGTTCTGAGTTCTATAATGTTTCAATGAACACCATAGCTGTTGGTGCCAGTGCCAATGCCACAGCATACTGGACCACGTTGCAAGGAACACATAATATCACCATCAAGGTAGACCCCCAGGCAAATACAAATGATACAAATACCAGCAATAACAACGCTTCTAAGACTATCAATGTGTCTGCATGGCAGAAATATAATGGAAACGTAAGCGGGAGTAGGGTGTTGAATGATAGTGCCGGCAACTTGATGCTAAAGTGGAGCTGGAACAATGCCACAAATATTGGATATTTGTATGCCGCAAATCAATCGGCTGGTATAAACTGGAATGTTTTGCACCCGCTGGGTTATGATGCCGACAATTCCCCCAATGCAAGCGGGAGGGATTTCCTGGACGCTGACATTAATCTGGGAATGATATCAGGAACTAATAATGCAATCGGGTTTTCAGGTAACAATATCTCAGAACTGTTCACCAATACTTCAGGTAACAATTACGGGAATGTTTCAATCGACAGGACATCTTTTACCGTCAATGGTCAGGTCATCTACAATGTGCCGATAGTGAACAGTACGGATATGACTGACCATACAGGTTTGGGTAGTGCAAATTTCATTACCGGCATACTTTGGGATGGGACTAAAGATACTAACGGACATTATGATTCAGGGGACAATGAAGACCTGGTTTTCGTTGCAATTATACAAAATGCATCTGTTGGCATAGACGGTACAATCAGCAACTATGAGATTTCTATCCCCTGTAATCTAAATCCGATTGCCGGAGGTGAATTGGACTTTTACCTTGAACTAAGGTAAGTCCTCACTGATTCAAAGTCACAACGGCACAGAGCTGCCGATGACATACGGAAAATACGACGTAAATCAAGATCAACAATTTGAACTAAAATATCTGGAGGAATGAAAAATGAATGAAAGAAATATGGACAAAAAAACAAAATTCGTAAGCAAACTGCTTACAGGATTATTGCTGGTAGTACTGGTAACAGTAATGCCGACAAGTGCAGCACCCATAGTAAATGGGAGCAGTAGTGCAACGGGTGGACAAATCACTGAGCTGAATTTCTCAGATGTCACGTCAACCACTGGCAAATGGCAAGGTTACTTTGGTAATGTAACCAATGAATCAGGTGCAAATGGTCTCCAACTGGAGAATGCAGGTAATGTGATGTATTCATGGAACTACAATCTCAGCAATCTGGCCGGTACAATATTTGCCACCCTGGATAATGCCATGAGTTTGAGCAAATGGGACCAACTTGGTGCGGCAACTGCAGGCAACATCGATACGGCATATAATTTCACAAGCGCAAACGCAGATAGTGCGACCAATACGTTAAGTGGTTCACAAGCGTTAACAGTTGCGGGAAGAGCAGTGAATGGTCCGTATGTCCAGACATATAACGCCACACTGAGTCCCACATGGAATACTGTGGCACTGTCAAGACTCAGCGGAAGCAATATGACCGACTTCGTGTTTGCAGGTATGATTGACAGCAATCAGGAAGCCTTTGATGGGACCACAAAAGACTACCAGATGGTAGTGCCCGTGAACGCATCCGTGAGCCCACAGACCTATTACTTCTATGTGGAACTGACGTGAATAAAGATGAAATCAGTATTTGATGTCGAATGCAGAAAAATAAAAAGAATAGGAATTAACCAATTCCTATTCTAACTTATTTATTTGACAGACCATAAATAATACCAGATTTCAAAAACACATTACGACAACAATAATTCAAGCACAGGTGAAAAATTGATGAAAAAATTGATATTTATTATATTATTATTACTTATTCTGAATACAGGACATGCCAGTGCACAGCAAGCCGGGCAGGTTGTAATCAATTCGGCAGACTGGAGAGATGTGTATTCGGCTGTTGCGTATGCCAACTATAAAGACATACCTTATTATTTTGCAATCAGTGAACCTCATGCGAGAGTTATTCCAAAATACTTGGACAAGAATCTGGAAGTACAGTTGTTTGAATCAGAAAGTGTCCCCTATCTTGTAAATTATAAAAACATTCTCGAACAGGCCGGATCGATTGTGGTAGATGAAACGAGGTCAGCCAGCGGAAGGGAACTAAATCTCAAACTTGCCAGTGAACTTGACATTAACAATTTCATAATTGTGGATGACCAGTACGGATATAATGCCATCTCAGCCGCCCCCTACGCAGCTAAATCCGGTTCATGGGTACTGTTTGCCGACCGCGATAATATTGATGAAGTAAATGATTTCCTGAATAGCCGTAATGTTGAGAATGTATTGATATACGGTCATGTGGATAAGGCAGTGAAGGACGAACTCAACGGTTTTAACCCTGAGATTATAGATGAGGGCAACAGGTTCGAAAATAACATTGTAATCGTCAGCAAATTCATGGAACTGTCCCCAACTGACTCTGTAATCCTGTCCAATGGTGAATTCATCGAGGGCGCGATTATGGAGGGAAATAGTCCTGTCATTTTCATAGGTGTAAATACCGTTCCAGCCCAGGTCATTGAATTTGTCAAATCGAGCAACATCAAAGGCGGCACCTTAATCGGCAATGAACTGGTAGGCTCGGGACAGGACCTGAAAGAAGCTACCGGTATTAGTGTGATAGTGAAGTTCGGACAAGGCAGGCAGGTAACCGGGGAAATGAGCCTTGTTGAGGACCTGGATAAGTTCTACCTGCCCAGGTATGAACTCTCCCTGGATGCCATTTCTGCACAGTACAATGAAGCCACAAAACAACTTGAGATAATTTACCGCAATGATGCTAATATAGGTGAATTCTTCAAATCTTCAGTTGGCATAATGGCAATAGACGAACGTGTAGGTACAGTAGGAGATGATGATGCCCCATACATAGAATCAGGTAGCGACTCCGGACGCGCCTATGATATTGACCTGACAGCTTATGCCAGGACCAGTAACCTGAGTGTAATCGTTACATCTGAATTCGGAGAGGCCCCTGGCTCATTGAACTTATTGCTGACAAAGGTCCTGGATATCACACTTATCTCTGTAGAAGACGATTCAAAAATATCAGTGTCAAATGTTAATTATGACAAACGCACCCAGAGACTTGAACTTGCAGTCGAGAACACCGGCAATATTCCCTGTTATGCCAGTCCTTCGATAACAATCCTCATAGAAGGTGATGAAGAAGTAGTCCGCCTTGGGAATTCCATACCTCTTGAAGCAGGAGAAAAACAAACGGTTTCAACAAGAGTGGAACTCACAAACGCAGACCTTGCTGATAACCCGGATGTTCCGGTACATGTGGATTACGGAGAGCGCTCTGAACTGCTGGTGAAAAACCTTGATGAAGTACTGCCTCTGAATGTGACTGGTGGAATCTCAACCGGTTTACTCCTGGCCATCCTTGCACTGCTGCTTATAATTGCTGCGGCAGTTGTATGGTCAAAACGCAAACCAGATGCAGGGGCGAAGACAGATGCAAAACCGGTTATATGTTCCAATTGCGGTGAATCAATTCCTGTTGATGCGCAGTTCTGTCCAAAATGCGGGTCAGTTGTAGAAAAAGAATAATGTTCTGATGAAAAATATCGAGAATATCTTTGGAAACAAAAGTAAAATTCTGTCTGTACGGGCATTATTGATTCTGGCAATAATGATAATAATAATTGCCTCATCCTTTAGCGTAGCCGCCGAACCAGCCAGTAACGGCAGCCATGATGCCAGGGGAGGATTTATTGCCGTTATAGATTTCTCGGCTATCTCGATGGATACTGATAAATGGCAGGGATACTACGGCCAGATTATTACACAGTCTTCGTCCACCCACCCCACTCCAATAAATCCGGTCCAGCAAGGCATTGGAACCATCTATAAACTTGAACTTGGAGCCACTATTAATGAAGGAGACCTCATACTGATTACCAATTCAAGTACGGTCCCAATATTATCCGAACTGAAAGCAGGGAACATCTCAACCATTGACAATATTACAGGAAATGACTGGGATTCGGGTACAAATACGTTCACCAACACATCCACTTTCCAGCTCCCTACTATCGGAATAAATATCAACAATGTACCAACCATATATACCTTCGTTGACAGTAATCCGCAGTACAATTATTTCAGGGAAGGATTACTTGAGGATGCAAATGGCAATATAATATTCATAGTACCATTAAACAGT
>DAOWEE010000296.1 GCA_030638625.1 Methanosarcinales archaeon | reverse complement strand
TGTATTGCCTGCCTTAACCTCTGCAGATATCCCGCAGGAAATCTCCTGCCCGATTGCAATACCTTCAGGAACGAGTATCAGTCGTTCTTCCCCGTTATCAAGTTTCACCCTTGCAATTGGGGCTGAGCGGGCAGTGTCATGCAAAATTTCAATGACTTCTCCGGTTACTGTCTGGTCTCTGTCTACCTTAAAATGTTTAAGTTCAGCTTTGAACCTGTGGGAGGGGGCCCGGTATGTGGGTGTCCCTTTTCCTCGGTTCTGTGAGATAATTCTCTTTCCCATACCTTTCACCTCTCCTTAGAATATACCAAGTTTTGAGGCCAACTCACTGGCAGTAGTGTCACCTTCAAAGGTAACGATGGCCTTTTTCTTGCCTTTCATGGTTATCATGGTATTCACGCTGATAATGGGGATATTATAGAGTTCTTCTATCTCCCGCTTTATCTGGTCCTTGGTAGCGTTTATGTCCACTATGAACTGCAACTTGTTGTTGTCTTCGATATGGTAGGTCGCCTTTTCTGTGACAAAGGGATGTTTAATGGCAGACATTTATGTCGCCCCCCCAAGTGCCCGTATGGCAGATTCTGTCCAGATGGCTAACCTGCCTGCATGGGTTCCCGGAGCCAGAAGTTCTGCGTTCAGCCTGTTAACCTGAACCACATCCACTCCTGCCAAATTCCGTGCTGCCCGTACAATGCCGTTATCCTGGCCTACCACAATAAGCAAGCTCTTAGGTTTCTTGTACTTGCGACCGCGTCTCTTACCGCCGCCTGCCCTGATATGCTTGCCGTTCTTGGCCCTCATGACATCCTGGAACACATTGATGGTTTCCATAAAGCCTGTAACCTCTTTTGTGGTCTGGACATCCTGGAACTCATCCGCAGCAACTATGGGTAGTTCTGCATCGAACCTGTGTCCACGCTGCTTTGTCAGTTCAACATTGCCAGTGGCCGCTATTGCCGAATTGATGGCCTTTAAGCGTTCTTTCTTATTGATCTTCTCAGAGTAATCTTTCTCCACTTTTGGTGGATGGGCTTTCCTGCCACCTCTTGCCTGGCATATCCGGGCAACCCTGTTACCGTTCTTTATCCTTGGCACCCTGGCAGAACCTCTGCCCGGACCCGCGTTATGTGCTGAGGTCTGCATACCGGCATAAGGGGTTGGACCGTAAGCCTGTAACCTGTTAGCCTGAGCAGCCAACACTGCTTTTTTAATCAGGTCTGGCCTGTATATCTCATCAAATACTTCAGGGAGCTCGATTTCGCCTTTTTGTGCTCCTGTTAAATCCATGATTTTTGCCTTGCTCATCTATCTCACCCCTGTTTGGATTCCACACTTAAATGTGAAATCTGTGGCTCTCCAGCATTCTTGATCTCTGACCTTATAGCCGGTCTTAACCTGACAAGCCGCTTTTTAGGACCGGGTACACTGCCCTTTATCAACAGATATTCGCCATTCACTCCACCGTAATTCAAAAAACCACCTGCAGGAGTTACTTCTTCACCCTTATCACCAATCTTGAGGATGCGTTTATTATATTCTGTCCTCTGGTGATAGCCGGTCTGGCCCATTTGGGGTACACGCCAGCTTACTCTGGATGGGTTCCAGGGTCCGAGTGTACCTACCTGCCTGAGACTTCCCTGCCTGCTGTGCTTGTGTTTCATCAAATTAATATGCCATCTTTTAACAGGCCCCTGTGTGCCCTTGCCAATGGTAATGGCAGAAGTATCCACAATATCACCATTGTTAAATACGTCAGAAACAGCCACCGATTTACCCAGGATGGATTTGGCATATTCAAGCCTTGCAGCAATATCTCCGCCTACAATCCTGTTCTCCATAACATCAGGTTTTTTCTTTGGTATTCCTGATATCTGTGATGGTAGCGTATAAGTTATTAAATGAATATTTTCCACTGCACCCTCTTCTACCAGTTTCTCTATACTGGCAAGAGCTTTGTCTGGTTTGGCCTTCTTTGGTCTGAATAATTTTCGGTCCAGTGTTGGGTCAAGTTCATTGGATAAGGCTTCACCCAGTATCTTTGTACCATATGATCCTTTCTTGCTATATGCCCTGATAGCCGCAACCTTCATGGCAGGCACTGCAATCACCGTTACCGGTACTGATATCTCCATACCTGATGTAAGACTCTTTGCCTTATCATCCATCATTATCACATGGCTCATGCCGACCTTATATCCGGCAAATCCACCCATTTTGGGCTCTCCATTACCTTGTGTCCATGACCTCACCGCAGGTACCTGGCTTTTTGCTCTTTTTCTGGGACTGAAGGCCAGGGAACCTCGCCTTGGTCTGTGTACGTTTGCCATTGTTTTCCTCCTTAATCTCCGGAATATGCTTTATGTCGCGATTTATTACCGCTGCAACCCTACCTTACCAGGTTCAGCATTGACAGTGTGGCCCATACGGCTTCTTCTGTCCTTACGGTTGCTGTGCCCTGTCCGGGTACGGTATTCAGTGTTTCACACTGATATTTTGAGAGGTCTATACCCTCTCTTGCTAATATGGACTCCACGCCCTGTTTGGGTGAACCGAATACCACAGCAGTATCTGATTTTAACCTCGCTTGCTTGCCTAATTCCTCAAGGAATTGGGTATCAAGTACCCGGCCTTCCCGTGAGGTGGCCAATATCAGGGCATCCTGTCCGGATATTCCATCCAGTGCCCCTGCAAGGCTATCTTCAATTGCTGTCCGGTATCCCCAATACATAGGGATGTTGTCCGTTTCTACAAGTTCAACTTGTATCGGTCGTCGCGAAAAGATCCTGACATTAACACGCTCACCCATTCGCACCTTCCCTGAGGAAGGTTTGAGGGGAACCGGGCTATCGATTCCGATATCGACCCATGTGACTGTGTCAGATCCGACTTTTGTCTCGCTCTTCTTTGGTCCTGGGACCACGACCCCAACGCGGAATTCTCCATCAGTGAGGTCAGATGATTTTGATGCTGTTGGATGATGTTGTGTACGCAACGGAGGTAATATTCCGGCGTACTTCAGCTCCTTCTGAAGCGGGAACAGGTGTTTGCGCAGATACTGGGGGGTTTCTGCATATCTCAGTAGCAGGTCTATTAACCTGCTGTCATCGAATTGCGAATCCCGGTAAATAATAATCTTACCGACCCGAAACACCGATGCCGCCCTCGCGATTTGGCCAATCTTGTACGTCCTTATTCTCTCATCCCTTGTCTCTGATGTCAGGGATGAGGGTATAAGTATTGTCAAGTTTGACCGTTGTTTAACCGCTGTTGAAGGTATCATCTATACTTTCCGGTTATGATAACAGTAGGGATATATAAGTGTTTGGCACGCAGACAGTAATTTTATAACCTATAATAGAATTCTGTTAATTGAGGTAATTAATATGTGTTTCGTTGATTCGAGTACTGCTGATAGTGTTGACATGAGCGGCACTGCTATGTCAGGATATGAGTGTAATGCATGTGGTAATAAATTCAAGGGCATGGGCTCAAAACTATCCTGCCCAACCTGCCAGTCCACTGACCTTAAGAAGACAGATTAAATATGCTCATCGAACCCATTGAACTTGAAAACGGTACCGCTTTGGGACTTAAACTGGATATGGAACATGCTCCATTGCTGGTCATAAAGGCACCAAAAGGTTTTGTCATGTGCGGATACCTGAACATTGATACAGCCCAGCGGCTCGGTGATGTGGCCGTAAAGGTAACGGGTGTAGATAGTTTTGATGACGTATTGGCAGCCACTGTGGTAGAAACCACAACGGCCGCCGAAAACTTAGGAATTCAAGAGGGAATAACCGGACAGGCAGCACTGGAACTCATGTTTTAACAGATTCTGTGTGTGGAATCAATCGCTATGGACAGAAGCGTGATCCTTATCAAGATACTTCCTTTTTAAATCCCACACGATTGCTAAACACAATATCATTAACCCTAAGCCCAATATCCCTAATCCGGATACCATCATCATCAGAGTTGCCACTGACTTAAAGGGAATAAATATCAGCAACATTGTCACGGCAATAATGCCCAGGAATGCAGCCACGTAATACAAAATCACGTCAGATTTTAATATATCAGGTATCATTTTCAATTCTCCTCAATCTTTAATCCACAATTCATGTGCTGAAATGTGACATCTTTCGCAATCTGTGGTCGTACTGGTATGCGGCGTCCCGTGACAGTCCATGCAACTTGGAACCTGGGCATGGTTCGGGTGGCACTTGACACATTCCATCTGAGCATGTCTAGTATTGCTGTCCAATAATTTGTTTCCTGTCTGCTCGTGACACTCAAGGCACAATGTAGCAGGCGTACTGCCTGAGTATTTTACGTCCCTTGGAGTGTGACCTTTGTGGCAACTAAAACAATCTGCCTGGGTCGATTCCTCTCCGTGTGGCCTGTGGCACTTGGAACACTGCTGTTTCTGGCCGTGGGATGGATGACACATTATACAGTCCAGATTAGAGTGTTTCGATGGTTGGACATTAAAGGTTACATTAACATTGTAATGACATTTGATACACAGACTTCTCTCTATAGCCACGTCTGTGAATTCTATATCCGCAGGTCTGTGAGCATCGCTGTGGCATTCTTTACAATCCACGAATACACCCTGGTGGAATACACCATGACACTGCACACATTCCATGATATAACCATGGGATGGGTGACAGAATTCGCATCCTTTCTTGGAATGTTTACCGCCCTCCTCTTCCAACGATCTGAAGGGGACTGGGTGGCAAGAAGCACATGTTTCTTCACTCATACCTCTGGTATGACTGGAATGGCATGCTCCACAATCACTTACATTGGCATGTGGGTCAAGCAGGCGGTCAGCCAACAATATTTTATAATTCTCATGGCATACCAGACACCGCTCTATATTCTCCAGTTCCGTATCCTCTTTAGATTCAGGAGGGTGTGTTCCAAGCACATCGAGAACCATCATTTTAGTCAAAAGGGCTGTATATGCTACATGGTCATGTCCCTCATGACATCCAGCACATGAAACTTCATAATGGGAATGGGCATAATCCAGGGAATCGCCAGGATTATTATAAGAATCATATTCTTTTTCATGGCATACCATGCAAAAATGGTTGTCTCTTACATAATTAGACGCATCAATGAACACCACAACTGCAACTAAAACAAAAACCAGCATTATAATTGTAACAATTAACTTTCTCATATCAACCATAAATAATTCACCACACGCGCTTTTACCTAATCTTCCATATAATGCCAGACATATTCACGCTGTACATTTTCCCCAATCTGGGCAACGGTATGATCATGCGCCGGCCCATGGCATGAAATACATGTCTGGGTACTGTAACCAATATCGGTAATGTTCTCATGTAACCCCACCACATCCATGTGGCAGCTTGTACATGCAGGCTTGTACAGGTGATATATATGGCAACCTTCGCATTGCAGACTGTCATGCCTACCCTCAGCAAGTGTGGGTTTTCCCACATTATGGCATGTTGAACATGATGAATGACAGACCATACAATCATTGGTTGACATCTTTTCCGCATGAGGATCCTTTGCATGGCAACTACTACATTTGGTATAAGCCATTGCTGCACCCCTATCACTACTATGACAATGGTCACAATCTTCAAGTTCAAAACCGCTATGCGAGATTTCAATACTTTCATGACAATTAGTGCAGTCCCGATTTTCAAGACCACCAGCAACATGGATACTTGCCGCTTCCTCAGACAATTCCCTGCCCTGATGACATGTATTACAATCCTCTTCAATAATCAGGGTTGTTGTCATGGAAGTAATCAACCCTACTGCAAAAAATACCAACGTTAGTATAGTTAACGCACCCGGAATCAGCTTTCTTAGACTCATACCCTTGCCCTCATGTTTTATTATACCTGACTATATGACCCGTTATTTTATATTTTTTTTAATTAGCTCTCATAATATGATTATTAAGTTTTTTTACAAAATGGTTTTGGCAGGTTGAATGAATATGCCAGAAAACCATATGTGAACCATATAATAGCGTAAACCAGTAGCGCACATATAACTGTGCCTCCTACCATGGTTAACCCGGATTCTCCCGGATGTGCATCAGCACCTAATATCCAATTGAACATCCAGTATATACCCCAGTACACACCTGTTAGCCATACTGGAATTTGAAGTATTACTGACAATATAAATTTTATTTCCTTTGAGTCCAACAATACTCACCACGCTTGTTATCAAGAATTTCTTATATAAATCTTGTTATTTAAATTTATCCAACACCATGAATTCAAATTAAATGCTACTCAAATTCTATTCTAATGCGTAATAATATTCACCCATAGATTTCTGCTGCCTGTCCAGTTTGGAACCAGCTTTGTTTACCCTGGGCCTTCTGGTCTCATCATCCCGCCTGAATGTAATATTCAGGTTCTTCAAAAACAAGTTCATACCCTCACGCATATCAAAAGGACCGTGAACCTCACCCTTTACTGCCGGACGTCCCTCAAATACCACAAGCCTCTCGGACAGCATGTCAATCATATAAATATCATGATCAACCACCATGGCAGTCACGTTATTGTTCTCCGCAAACCTGCGGATAACCCTGGTTGCCAGGGCACGCTGTTCCACATCCAAGTGGGCACTGGGCTCGTCAAAAATATACAAATCAGCATTCTTGCCAAGAGTTGCCGCAATGGCAGCCCGCTGTAGTTCACCGCCCGATAGTTCAGTCAGCATCCTATCCATCAAGCCATCCAACTGTAGCGGATTGATTATCTCGGTCTGGTAATAACTGGTATCGAATTTAGTATTGATACCGCGCAGGAAGTTCCGTACCTTTACAGGATAATCACCTTTCAGGTACTGGGGTTTATACGCTATGGTAAGGTCAGTCTCAAGACTGCCTGTGGTGGGTGTTTCCTCACCAGCCAGTATCTTGACAAAAGTGGACTTACCTATCCCGTTGGGTCCCACAATACCTATGACTTCGCCCTTCTTTATCTCACTGCCCAGTGTATCACTTCCCACCACCAGTTCGAACCCGTCATCACCGTATTTTTTGGTGAACCTACTAAATTCAAGCAAGGTGGGAATATCCTTTTTCTCCCGTGGTGGATGCTCCTCGAACTTGATAGCATCGATGCGCAACCGTACGTTCTCCTCCGCCAGAAAACCATGCAGGTACTGGTTGATGGCCACCCTCACCCCTTTTGGCTGGGTGATTACGCCGTAGCCAGCAGGGACGCCGTAGGCAATATGAACAGTATCAGCCAGCTGGTCCAACAGGGCCAGGTCGTGCTCTATCACCATCACTGCACTGGTATCTGCCAGTTCCTGAATGATGCGTGCCGAATTGATGCGCTGGTATATATCAAGATATGGACTTACTTCATCAATAAAATAGAAATCAGCTTCACGGCTTACACATGCAGCCAGTGCAACCCTTTGAAGTTCGCCTCCTGAGAGGTCTTTGATATCCCTGTCCAACACATACTCAATCTCAAGTTTGGGTGCCAGTTCGTCCATGATACCCCGCTCATCGGCTTTATTGAGCAACTGCGATACTTTACCTTTCACTGCTTTTGGGATGTTATCTACATACTGTGGTTTATGGGATGCTTTGACATTGCCTTCGGAGAGTGCTTTTAAATATTCATACATGCCTGAACCCGAATATAGCTCCAGCACTTCGTCCCATGTAGTGTCTTCCTTGCCCAGATTGGGCATCATGATACCGCTTAAGATATTCACGGTAGTGGATTTTCCAACCCCATTCGGACCCAGGATACCCGTGACTTTACCCTTCACCGGGGTAGGCAGGCCGTACAGCGCAAATCCATTGGCTCCATACCTGTGTACCGGGTTGTCCAGTTCTTCAGGTAGCCCTATAATCATAATTGCATCAAAAGGACATTTCTTGATACATATACCGCAACCCACACAGAGTTCTTCTGATATTACGGCTTTGCCATCCTCACCGATAACTACGGTCTCGTCGCCGGTGCGTACTCTGGGACAAAAATTTATGCATTCATGCCCGCACTTCTTGAACTGGCACCTGTCCTTGTTAACTATAGCTATCCTCATAGAGATTTTACCTCAAAATGGTTCAAAGGGATGGGTTTAGTAGCAGTGTCCAGACCACAAGCCAGAAATCTATGGTAATAAATTCCACATAGAACCAGTCCTTTTTACCGAACTCTTTCAAATCCAGTCCTATTAAGGGATACACTATGCGCTGGGCATAGTACGAGAAAATTAATACAAAGACCATGATAGAAAACCAGGGATACTCGGTGCCGTCCCCCATGGTTGAAAAACTGATGAACCCGGCAGCTGCCCCCACAATAGCGGGTACCATTGTTTTTATAATACCGCCTTTATAGAGCTTTTTTCTCTCCTCTGGTGTCTTTTCCACGGGTGGAGATGGTTTTGACGGGGCCGCAGTAGCTACTCCCTTTTGCTTTGTAGCTTTCTCACGCTCTGCCAATGCCTGCTGCTGGGCCGCTGAATCCTTGGCCCGTTCCCAGAATCCTTTCTTTGCACCTTTGGTCTTCTTGCTCAACGGTAGTTACTCCATAAAATAAAGTTTGACTTAATAGACTTGGGATACTTTATATGCTTAACTGAAAAACGTGCAACCACCTTCAATGGTATATCATGGTCCCTATCCCATGGTCAGTAAAAAGTTCCAGCAGTATGCTGTGGGATTTGCTGCCGTCGATGATATGTACTTTTTCTACACCTTTTTCCACACCACTGGCTGCCGAACGGACCTTGGGTATCATCCCGCCGGCGATGGTGCCGTCCGCTATCATGTCCTCGATACTCTCTAACTGTATGCGCGAGATGCGGCTGGATTCATCGGCTGGGTCCTGCAGCACACCTGGCACGTCGGTCATGAGTATGAGTTTCTTAGCCTGCATGGCTGCAGCTATGTCACCGGCCACGGTATCGGCATTGATGTTCAGGCTGTTGCCCTGCTCATCTACTGCAATTGGTGCAACGACCGGGATGTAATCATTTTCTGCCGCTATTAATAGTATCTCGGGATTGATGACTTCCACATCACCTACCCAGCCCAGGTCTACGTCATGCTCCCTGCCCTCGACAGTGACGCGCTGGAGGGCTTTCTTTTTGGCCATGATTAGCCTGCCGTCCTTGCCTGAGAGCCCTAGTCCCTTACCGCCATAGGTACCGATTGCCGATACGATGCGGGTGTTGATATTACCCACCAGTACCATGCGGGCTATTTCCATGGTCTCGTCATCGGTGATACGCAGTCCTGCCACGAATTCGCTTTTCTTGCCCATTGCTTCCATTTTCTCGGTGATTTC
>DAOWEE010000056.1 GCA_030638625.1 Methanosarcinales archaeon | reverse complement strand
GAACTGGAGACTGTGGGGATATTCTACGAGGCAGGGGCTGTGACCTTTGCCAAGTGTGTGGTGACTGATAAGACTTCAGACGATGCTTTGCAGACGATTGCCAGGAGCCTGTCCGATATTGATGAGACTTTGCCTCTGATATTGCAGCCAGTGACGCCCTGCCCGGGTTTCGAGCCACCGTCCGGGGGCAGGTTGCTGGAGCTGATGGATACGGCAGGGGAGCATTTAATGGATGTGCGGGCAGTTCCGCAGGTGCATAAGATGATGGGGCAGTTGTGAAGGGAAAAGGGTGTGCGGGCTCTGTTACATTTTGTTCGGGGTATACCGTGACTGATTATTCTGTATCATTTCTTATTCTTCGCAATAGTTACATATACTATAAAATATAACTCTTTTCTAACCAGACTGTGGGGGTCTGAATTATGATAGTGGAAGATTTGTTAAAGACCATTTCAGAAGAGATCACAAACATGGTCTCCACCAAGACCGTGATCGGAGAACATATTATTGTGGAAGGTAAGACCATCATCCCAGTTACCAAGGTCAGCTTTGGTTTTGGCAGCGGCGGGGGCGAAGGCAAGAAGAAAGCAGGTGAGGAAGGTACAGGCGGGGGAGGAGGCGGGGGAGCTTCCATACAGCCTGTGGCTTTTCTCGTGGTAACGCCGGAGGATGTCCAGCTTTTCAACATTAAGGGAAAAGGTGCAATAGCCCAGCTTACCGAAGTAATGCCTGAGCTGATGGAAAAATGCAAATCAATGATGGAAGAGAAACACAAACAAAAAGCCGGTGAAACCGAGTCCGATTGAAACCGGATATAGTTGAAATGATTTGGCTTCTATTGGGAATAGTACTACTCATCACAGCCGTACTACTGTTCCCTGTTACAATTCGCACCCGGTCCTTCAGGTCAGAAGGAATACTTGACGGTAGTTTCAGCATAAGCTGGCTGATATTCGGCATGCGATATATGCTGGAAGATAAGCAAACAGAAATCCTCATCTTGAACCGCACATTGATCCGTCGACAAAATAAAGAAAAAACGCCTGAAGACGTTGATACAAAAGCACCCGTCAAATCCAAATCCAATCCGCCGGTAAAGGATTTCATTCCCCTGGCAGGACCGGCTATACGGCTTATCAGGGAATTGCTGTCAGCAGTCAGATTAAGGCATTTTGAACTGGATACTGTCTACGGCCTCGAGGACCCTGCTACAACGGGCATGCTGACAGGATACCTGCACGCACTGACGGTCCCGCGCATTATATCCTTTACACCCGATTTCACACAGCCTGTACTGGACTGGGATCTGGACCTTGCTGCAGGTTTTACTCCAATTGCAGCCGTACCGCCAATAACAAGGTTCGCAACCGACCTCCGGGTACTGCGGGCAGGATGGAGGATTATCCGGAGTTGATCATCCCCCTGATACTATCCTTAAAATCTCAATCCAGTCATTTTCCACAATATCGTCTACAGGCACCAGCCTGCCGTTTTCAACAGATGCTGTAGAAATGGAAGGGCAGGTCCGGGAACTCAACACCAAAAAGGCTTCATAATCCCCTGCCAAACAGTTTCACACTGATGAAAAGCCCCTATGCAGCCCCAACCCCCGGGCCAGGTCCAACACAATATTATACTCTTCCACATAAGGAGGGCGGCTTATTTCCTTAAACTCAAAAGCATCATAACATGGCCTGTACTGGAACATGATATTAACATAACTTTCCTTTGAAATCTCACCTGCAATGAACTCCAGTACCTTAAGACTCCCAGCCCGGTCATTAGGCAACACAAGATGGCGAATCAACAACCCATGCCAGGCAATATCCTTCTCAATCACAAGGTCCCCTACCTGGGCATGCATCTCACGCACAGCATCCTTAGAGACCTCAACATAATCAGGGGCATCACTGTACAATTTTGCACTCTCTGCATCCCCGTATTTCATATCAGGCATATAAATGTCAATGATACCATCCAGCAACTTCAGGGTATCCACACTTTCATAACCTCCACAGTTATACACCACAGGCAGCCTCAAACCCTTACGGGCAGCAATAGCAATGCTCTTGACAAGCTGGGGAGTATAATGAGTAGGAGTGACCAGATTGATATTGTGGCACCCCACACGCTGCAGGTATAACATACTGTCTGCAAGCTGCTCAGGTGTAATGGACATACCAGAACCCCCATGACTTACATCATAGTTCTGGCAGTACACGCATCGCAGGTTGCAATTACTCAAAAAAACAGTGCCTGAACCACCAAGACCCACAAGGTATGCCTCCTCCCAAAAATGAGGCTGGGCTGAAGACACAACCAGATTGGCATCTGCCTTACAATACCCGCTCTCGCCCTGCAGCCGGTTAACGCCACACTTCCGTGGGCAGATATTACAATGCTCCAGTTTGGCGTATAATTTCTCAATACGGTCGTCAATCTCTCCGCTTTCCACCAGCGCCAAATAAGAAGGTTCGAAGTCCATTCTTCAATTACTCCGTACTAATTTTTTCTGCTCACCTTCGCAGAATCATGGTTCTGAGACGGTCCGCAGCCGTACCTGCACTATCTGCAATATTGCCCATATCCCGTACCAGGTTTATCAGGTAGAACACACCAGTACCACCCAGTTCAGCTTCATACTTAAAGATAGTGTGCTGGAGTTGTTTTTTGGTGATATCGGTCTCATGTTCCAGTTCTTCCACCACAGGGACCTTTTTCAATATCCTCTTTATCTCCTTCTTGCTGAATGATGTTTCAAGCAGTTGGGCAATATCATCTACCATGTTCTCATATGCGTCAACTGTTTTTACTATTCGTTCCATCAATTCCAACAGCCCCTGTTTTAACTCAAGCGGGAGTTCGGTCTCCCTCATGGTCAGCCAGTGTGCCGTATGATGGGCATTATCAGCTATGGAATCCTGGGGTTTCAGGAATGATAGCAGGTCATTGGGGTCAACTGGCAGCATCATCGAACTGGGTATCAATTTGCGTATGGTCTGTTTGATAATATCTGCCTCATATTCGATGGCTGAAATCTCTGTGTTCAATGTCTGCACTGTTAAAAAATCACCTTTGGCATATGCATCCACTGCTAATTTCAGCTTATGAACAGCTTCCACACCTTTTTCAGCATGGGTGTGAACGGGTTTAAAAGGTGATTCCCCGAAAATCCCGAGCACTGACCTGATATATTCAATCGGCATTAAAGTACCTCCATCAAAACGGCAAATATTATTCCAGACGTCAGGGCAGCCACCGGCACTGTGATTACCCAGGATATGAATATTTTCCTGATAACACTTAAGTCAACCGCAGCAAGACCTCCTGCCAGGCCAACACCAACCACTGCACCTACGAGTGTATGTGTAGTAGATAT
>DAOWEE010000272.1 GCA_030638625.1 Methanosarcinales archaeon | reverse complement strand
TTGCGGTATGCACATCAATGGTTACATTAGTCCATGCAGAATATGAATGGACCAATCAGGTCACCATCCACAGTAATGGCATGCAATGGCAATATATCGAGAATATCTCAGGCCTGGATTCCTACGTGTTCAAATACGATATAGATAAAAGGCAGGGCAATAAGGACGATTTTGTCAGTGCATGGGAACTGCTGAAAACAGATAAACACTTGAGGAATAAGTTCAGGACATCTATTGAACAGACAATGGATGTGAAAATTGACAATTCCTCACATGGCATTGTGATACTGGATATCGATGCTTCACTTTCTGATAGGGCACTTGGGCCGGATGAGACCCTGACCAATATTACAAACACCTACGTGGTACAGTATAGGTTTGAAGAAGGACTGTTCCAAAATGGCAGCACTATCTGGTTGCTGGGTGAGCCGGATAGTGAATTATCAGTTAAGTTACCAAAAGGTACAAAAATTATTTCCACCAGCGGTATTGATAACGTGAGTATTTACCAGTGGGAACTCTCAGGCAGGTTCGCCAATGAACCGAACCAGACAACTAAGCCAGGAGGAGCAGAGATAACGTATCACATTAACCAGACCTCTATTTACTATACTGATGTTTCCACAAACGTTTCCACGGACTTACCCCTGGTGGCCACGGTGGATGAGAACGTATCAGCCACGCCTACACCTACCATCCCAGTTCCTTTCATGACAGCCGCATCCACTCTATTTATTATTACGGGCGCAGTAATGTTATCAAAATTTTATTCAAACAGAAGTTAGATTGACGCCATAGTATCAAAAGATTGAATATGTGTTACACAAATGTAAAGTCAGTCACCCTAAAACCCATTGGAGAAACACGGACATGAACAGCACCATAAACCCTGAAGACGTTTGCATTTTTATTCCAACATTGAACGAATCCCATACCATAGGCGGCCTAATTGATGAATTCAAGTCCCTGGGATTCTCCAATATACTGGTTATGGACGGCCACAGTAAGGACAATACAGCCGATATTGCTAAGGAAAGGGGTGCCAATGTGGAGATGCAAACCGGCAATGGAAAAGGCCAGGCTGTAATTCAGGCCTTTGATACGATTGACAGCAAGTATGTTATCATGATAGACGGTGACGGTACATACCTGCCGGATGAGGTTCACCTCTTCATTGAAGCCTTTGAGCAGGGAGCCGGACACATTATCGGTGACCGCTTCGCCAATCCGGGTAAAGGTGCGTTCACCAGGTTGAATTCCCTTGGGAACAAAATCCTGAACAAGATGTTCGGGTTCGCTTACGGGGGCTGGCTTTCAGATATTCTTTCCGGTTACCGGGGATTTACCAGTGAGACCATATCCAGGCTGGTATTGAACCAGACCGGGTTTGAGATAGAGACTGAGATGACTGTGGAATGTGTCAGGAATGAAGTTGACATAAAGGTAGTTCCCATTACCTATCTGGCAAGGGCAGAAGCTGCTGTGACCAAGTTAAATCCCCTGACCGATGGGCTCAGGATAGGGAGGACAATATTCAATATGGCAAAAATCAACAACCCTTTATTCTATTTTAGTGTGATGGGAGGCGTAACCGTCTTTATCGGAGTGATTGTCGGAGCCTACGTGGTAAATGAATGGCTTGCCGGTGTTACCCATGTCCTGCTTGCACTGCTGACCACCCTTATCATAATGAGCGGGCTGCAGATGTTCATATTTGCAATGATGGGTGACCTGATAGTATCCCTCCATAAAGAGACTATGAGGGCTTTCAGGAAGAACAAATAAAAGAAAAACGTGGGGCATGATGCCCCTGCCTGTTTATACCTGTTTACTCGCCAAGCTCTTCAAACATCTTCCTGATGAATATAGATGCAACGAAAGCGTAAACTGCCGCACTTATCAGGCCCACATCCATGATGGCTTGCAGGGGTGCTGCATATTCATTTAGAAATGTGATGCTTGCAAAATCTGCTACGGCATATACTGCTATTGAACCTGTAAATGCAGAAAGGAACATCCAGAAATAAGACGCTCCGGCAGTTGCATACCACAATTTTCTTGTGATATAAGCAATACCTGCACTTACAGTCAGGACAATAAAGGACAATAATATTATGATCAGATTCATTGAATTATAAATCGTTTCGAAAGATTCCATTTTCTACTCCCCCTCTTCGAACGGTTCATATATCTTATATGTGGAATACAACATGCATATCATACCTATCGGCAAAACGATATCCTTAATTAAAGCAAAAAGATGATAATTAAAGATTGCCTGTAAAACTCCGCATAGCCCAAATACGAACAATAGAAAAGTCCCGAATGCAAACATATTCCATTCAGTCATGTCCATCTTCAGGAACGTGGAATATAGGGCTTGTCCCAGAATCAGCAGTGCTGCGGCGAAGAACAAATACGCAAACCAGTTAGTATACATTCCCTGGTCACCATCTAACGATATTGTTCTGTTAGATGCAATATCACCTTGCGTTGCCGGATAGACATATCCAAGCAGTATGAACAGCAATATTACAAATACTGTGCCACCATAGAATACTTCTTTTGAATGTTTACTTATCGATACCATTTTTACTCTCCTGTTTATTTCAATCTATGTTTATTTTAATCCGTGTTGCGTATAAAGATCGTCTAAAAATTTCTTGGCTTTTTTCGGACCAAGCATCTTTGCCATTATACCGCAGGCCAGGATGTCAAATACAGACTTCAACTCCTGCGCATTTCGGGTATCCCGTTTTGCACCTACCTGCTGGAATGCCTCAGTGACTATGGCCTCAGCCCGCTTATCACCATACATTATTTTTACCTTGCCCTTGACAGCCTGGCATAGGGCAACTCTTACCCCATCATCCACATCTCCTGTGCCCGGTTGTGCCAGGGGTGCAGCTTCTCCGGTTGACGCAGGAGTTGGTGTGGGGGCTGTCGCCACCGGGACTTCCTGTTCTGGCAGGGGAGTGGGGGCAGGGGCTGTCGCCACCGGGACTTCAGGTGCAAGTGCCTTTGCTTTCATTGCCTCCACATCTTCTGGCTTGACTGCATTGACGGCTTTTTTCACAATCAGTTTCAATAATGATTCGTCTGCATGTTTTGATGCAAAGGTTCCAAGAATGTAACTACCACTGATAGCCAACTGAATATATCCCTGGTCGGCCTTGACATCTAAACTGGTAATAGGGAGTTTGGACCTGACAATATCAATAAGTTGGTACATGTCACTGGAAGACTGGATTAATTCATCTTCAAAAAGTGTAGGCACATCATGAGCTATCATATCGCCATTCATGTCCATTAAATATGTACCAACAACACCTTCAACCGTATTCCTAATTTCTTCAAAAATGTTTGTCATGGCAGTCACCCTGCTGTCGAGACCAAGTTTTCAATTTTTTGGTCAATCATCTCTTCATCTACATCCTCATCCATTATGGTACCAATATAGTGCTCATGATCAATGACTATGAGTATCTTATACCCAGGTCCCTGAATAACGGATCGTCGGGCGTTACCTAATGTGAACAAATTAGCAGCATCATTAATCGCTGTACCTGAAAAACCTAATATTGCATTGTCTGCGTCTAAAAATTCATGAGAATCTAACACGGTCCCATCACTTTTCATTACAGATATTCCCTTAACCCCCTGAATTCCCTTTAACCCGTCTATAATTGCTTTTGCATCCATTAAGAAACCTCAAATTAATATGTTTTGTTAATTTTCCCTAACCCTTTGCTAAATGTTATATTTTTTATAAAATGATTATTTTTTAATGTTATTTATATATTCCGATGTTTTCATCACATCAACATACAAATTTTACCTTATTGCATAACGATAAACCGTTTCAGTATATTTTATTTAGTGGATATTTCATTTAGTGCATAAATCATTTATACCCAAAATGCAATGGAAATATTTGGGTATAAAATGCGGTTGATAGATATCTATGAGCACTTGTTTGAGGCACTGGGCCGCCAGGACTGGTGGCCTGCAGATACACCTTTTGAAGTGGTTGTAGGTGCACTGCTGACCCAGCAGACCCGATGGAACAATGTGGAACAGGCCATTTCCAACCTGAAAGAGCACTCATTACTTGAACCGGAAGCCTTGGCTTCCGCTGATACAGATACCCTTGAAGAACTTATAAGATGTACTGGATTCTACCGCCAGAAAGCCAGACGGTTAAAGAATCTGGCCTCATATTTTTACAGGTATGAAGATGCATTGATGGATATGCCTGTTGATGAACTGCGCAGGGAATTGCTACAACTTGATGGTGTGGGAGAAGAGACCGCTGACAGTATCATCCTGTATGCAATCGACAAACCCAAGTTCGTTATTGATGCATATACCCGCAGGATACTGGGCTGCCTGGGAATCGATGGTAATTACCGCATGTTGCAGCAGAGGTTTGAATCTGAACTTGTGCATGATGTGGACATTTTCAAAGAATACCATGCCCTGATAGTGGAATACGGTAAACAGTACTGCACCAGGCACAGATGCGAAGATTGTGTTTTGATAAAAAACGGGAAAACTATTATATAGGACGATACCAATTAAGGAGTGGAGTTAACTGATTTTCTCATTTTTTTGAGGTATCCATATGGTTAATGAATATGAACGTAAAGGTACAACAACTATTGGACTCGTCTGTAGCGAGGGCATTGTCCTGGCTTCCGAGAGCAGGGCTACAATGGGGTTTTTTATAGCAAGTAAAGATGCCAAAAAAATTTACCAGATTGATGATTTAGTAGGGATGACCACTGCAGGTTCGGTTGGCGATGCACAGCGGCTTGTCAAGGTCATGCAAGTGGAATCTAAACTTTATAAGATGCGCAGACAGGAAAACATGACCATCAAAGGAATTGGGAGCATGCTTTCAAATGTCCTTGGGGGTAATCGTTATTTCCCGTACATGGTGCAGCTCATTGTAGGGGGAGTGGACAAGACAGGACCAAATCTGTATTCCCTGGATGCCATGGGTGGACAACTGGAAGAGGCTACTGCCGTTTCAACTGGTTCAGGTTCTCCTATTGCGTACGGTATACTTGAAGATAGGTTTAAAAAAGACATGTCCCTGGATGACGGTGTTGACCTGGCAATCAGGGCACTGCACAATGTAGTTAAACGGGACGCAGCATCTGGAAATGGCATAAAGGTTGTGAAGATCACATCTGATGGTTATTTCGAAGTAGACGATGCCGTGGTAGATGAGAAACGTAAAGCATTTAATGATGCTCTATGATGGTGTAATGTACTAAATAATAAAAATGATGTGTTTAGAAAAAATTGCATCCTTATTCTCTTATTTTTTTAACAGGACGTAAATATAATGTCAGTAGATGACGTATTAGCTGATCTGGAAATCAGGATCAAGAAAAAGTTGCCGCCTGGTGTGAGCATCTCACATGTGGAATTTGAAGGGCCTGAACTGGTGATATACACACCAGAACCAAAAAAGTTCGCAGATAACGGAGACATCGTCAGGAATCTGGCAAAGGACCTGCGTAAACGGCTGGTAGTTCGGCCGGACCCGGGCGTGCTGGCATCACCTGAGAAAGTTATAGAGACTATCGCAAATATCGTACCTGAAGATGCAGGTGTTTCCAACCATTACTTTGACACTGACACCGGTGAAGTGATTATCGAAGCCGAGAAGCCCGGACTTGTAATTGGCAGGCACGGCAACACGCTGCGGGAGATAACCAAGGAAATTGGCTGGACTCCAAAAGTGGTGCGAACGCCTCCAATCAAATCATCCACTGTTAAGAACGTGCGCCAGTATATCAGGGACCATAAGGACGAGCGTAAAGAACTGCTCAAGACCATAGGCAGGAAAATACACCAGAAAGTGACTGCAAAGGACAAATGGGTCCGGGTCACCGCACTGGGAGGCTGCCGGGAAGTGGGACGTAGCTGCTTTTTGCTTTCAACCCCTGAGACCAAGGTGCTCATTGACTGCGGTGTCAACGTGGGTTCGGATGAGAACGGTACGCCTTACCTGTACATCCCTGAAGTGACGCCAATTAGCCAGCTTGATGCAGTGGTGCTTACCCATGCACATCTGGATCATTCGGGCCTTATACCCCTATTGTATAAATACGGATATGAAGGCCCGGTGTACTGCACTCCGCCTACCCGTGACCTGATGGCATTGCTGCAGCTGGACTTTATAGATGTGGCTGCCAAGGAAGGCAAAACCATACCATACCCGTCAACCATGATACGGGAAACCCTGAAACATACCATTACCCTGGATTATGGCGATGTTACCGATATCGCTTCTGATATGAAGCTCACTATGCACAATGCCGGTCACATCCTGGGTTCATCGGTAGTACATTTCCATGTAGGCGACGGTCTTTACAACATTGCCTTTACCGGTGACCATAAGTTTGAAAAGACCCGTCTTTTTGATCCTGCTGTTAATAAATTCCCAAGGATAGAGACCATAATCACTGAGTCCACTTACGGCGGATCCAGGGATATGCAGCCCAGCCGAAAAGAAGCTGAAGTGCAGTTGAAGAAAATCGTCCAGGAGACTGTGGCCCGGGGCGGTACTGTGCTTATCCCCGCTTTTGCTGTGGGCAGGAGCCAGGAGGTCATGCTGGTACTTGAAGAGGCTATCCGCAAAGGTGAAATTGATAAAGTGCCTGTGTTCCTTGATGGTATGATATGGGAAGCTACGGCTATACATACTACGTATCCTGAATACCTGAACAGTGACCTGAGGACGATGATTTTCCATAAGGGAATGAATCCTTTCCTGTCAGATTGTTTTGAACAGGTTGACTCTCAAAAGAAACGGCAGGACTTGCTGACAAACCGGGTTCCTGGTGTGGTGCTTGCCACGTCTGGTATGCTCAATGGCGGTCCTATCATGGAATACTTGAGGGCATACGGGCCTGATGAGAGGAATTCACTTGTGTTTGTGGGATACCAGGCAGAAGGTACCATGGGACGTAGGTTGCAAAAGGGCTGGAATGAGATTCCTGTTCACCAAAACGGTAAGTCAGATGTTATTACGGTGAACCTGCAGGTGCAAACAGTAGATGGGTTCTCTGGTCACTCTGACCGCAAGCAGTTGATGGAATATATCAAGAAGATGAAGCCCAGGCCTGAACATGTCCTGACCGAACATGGTGATGAGAAGAGCTGCCTGGATCTGGCAAGTTCCATATACCGAAAGTTCAGGGTTGAGACGAGGGCTCCTACGAATCTTGAAACTATCAGGATGATTTAGGTTATTCGTTTGAATTTGGGTTAATTAGATTGGCTAACCTATTGACAATGGTTAAATAACATATTTTTGCTTATTGTTAGTGGTTTATAACTTTCTTATACCACTGTCTAAAGGTAGTGGTATAAAGTGTATAATCTAGGTATAGGGTTATCTTTATGAATCAAATTTTCAAGATATTCTTTGCAGGGATCATATTAGGAACAATTCTAATTTTCATGTTGCCGAATGCTCAGGAACCCTTAGAGCCCACCCATTCAGTGAATCCTACAACTTTTGAAATTGTTCCAGTATACACGTTCAGGGTGGTCAATACTTATCCTCATGACAGAAATGCTTTCACACAAGGATTGGTTTATGAAAATGACACTTTATATGAAGGAACAGGGCTTTATGGGCACTCAAAATTATTCAAAGTTGACTTAGAAACTGGGGATGTCGTGCAAATTCATGAGCTGCCTCCTCAATTTTTCGGTGAAGGTATAACCATTTTTGGAAACAAGATAATCCAGTTGACATGGCAATCCAATACCGGGTTTGTTTATGACATTAGCAATTTTGAGTTACTAAGGGAGTTTACTTATTCAACTGAAGGCTGGGGCATTACACATGATGGAGAGCGTTTAATTATAAGTGATGGTACATCAACACTGCATTTCTTAGATACTGAAAACTTTGAGGAAATCGGGCAGATTGAAGTATTTGACAGTAATGGTCCTGTGACAAGTCTCAATGAATTGGAATATGTCCAGGGAGAAATCTATGCCAATGTCTGGCAAACAGACTACATCGCAAGGATTTCACCCCAGACAGGTCAAGTATTAGGGTGGATTGACCTAAAAGGACTTTTAAGTGCAGATGAATTTAGTGAACCTGTTGACGTTCTCAACGGCATTGCTTATGACGAAAAAAATAATAGACTATTTGTGACTGGAAAGTTATGGCCCAGAATCTTTGAGATTGAACTAATTTCTACAGATTAATTTTTGGTGGGATTCAATGTAAACAAAACGTTTTGTTGCTTTGAATCCTGTTCAATAATCATTTATCCACCCAATCTATCTTCCCTATCGTGTCGTCTTTTGACAGCAGTGCCACCCGGCTTAGTTCCACATCATCAGTTAATTGGTAACCCAGTTCATCTGCCAGTTGGGCTGAGAATTGCAGTATCTCCTCATGCTGGGGCATGGCATCCCGCTCAAGCCGCTTGCGTGAATATCCCAGGTGCATGTAGGCCTTAACCTCGACAAAATCAGGGGCTGCCGTTTCAATCAGCCGGGCATACCCCTGGACATCCTTAATATTCAGCCCTTTCACAAGCGTAATCCTGATAGCTGTCCTGCTGGGATGGTCGTGCAGGATTTCCAGGGAGCGCAGTATCTGCTCCCAGTGGTCAGGATGGCGCGGGGAACAGATGTTAACATAAGTGTTCTTATCAGGAGCATCCAGGCTCATGTACAGCTGGGTGGGCCTGATGTTCTCAATAACTTCAGGCCGGGTGCCGTTCGTGACCACAAAAGTGGTAAGGCCCCGGCTGTGGAATTCTTCAACCAGGCCTTCCAGGTGCGGGTACAGGGTAGGCTCACCTGCCAGCGAGATGGCTGCGTGCCTGGGTTCAAGGGATTGCTGCCATACCGATTTGTCAACATTCTCCAGCCCCCCGTATCCTGACATAAACCTGCGCTGGGCTTTGATACAACCCTCCACGATTTCCTCTGGAGAATCCCATTGCAGGGGCACATCTACCGGGTGCTCGATCGGGCGCCAGCAGTAGATGCATGCCTGGTTGCAGCCCAGGTACGGCGTCATCTGGATGCAGCGGTGGGAATCTATGCCATAGAACCTTGATTTATAGCAACTACCCTCTTCCTTGACAGCCC
>DAOWEE010000278.1 GCA_030638625.1 Methanosarcinales archaeon | reverse complement strand
GGCAGCGGGGATATGAAGAAGACAGGACTGCAATTTCCATCGATGTCCGGCAGTCATGGACTGCTAAGATATGTAAGGATATGTTCTACAGAATACCGCTCAGGGGTGATGCAGAGTTCATGAGGGGTCTAATAGATGCCCTGTCTGGTCGTGTCCCAAAAATTTCCTTTGACTTTGATGTGAAACGCATTCTTGAACTGGCTGCTGTTATGAAAAAGGCTGAATTCGGGGTGATATTTGCAGGATTGGGGCTGGTTTATTCTATCAAGGAAGAATTTGCTCTGCTGTCAGAATTTATGGGTGTATTGAACCAGTTTACCAATTTTTCAGTGATTCCCATGTCGGGTCATTTCAATATGCGGGGTTTCAATCATAATCTGTATCAAGAAACTGGGCACATTTACCGTGTAAAGTTCGGTGAGGAAGGTGTGGTCTCTGGAATGGAGTATTCTGTTGCGGAGCAGATTAAAGGTGGTGCTGATGCAGTGCTGGTTGTGGGGTCTGACCCGCTGGCAAGCCTTCCTGCATCCATTTCAAAACGGTTGAAAGATATTCCGGTCATTTTGATAGATCCCTGTATGAATCTTACCTCGCAGGTGGCAGATGTGATTATTCCATGTAGTACGTCCGGAGTCGAAGTGGGCGGGACCGCTGTACGCATGGATGGTGAAACTATGGAAATTCCGTTACTTGTGCAGGGCGATAACATATCAGATGAGATGATACTAAAGCGCATTTTGAGGGAGGTGAAATAATGCCATTAGATATCGGGAAATTCATTAAAGCCCCTGAATATGACATTACAATAATTACATACAGGGACGTGTTTCAGGCAAGTGTTTGTGAAGAGGACCCTACCGGTGAGGAATGCAGGGAGCTGTCTGCTGTGATAGTGCTGGATGCTGGTGAGATGAAGCATATGGGAATCCATGAGGGGATGAATGTCAGGTTGACATCAAGGTGGGGCAGCGTGGTAGTCAGGGCAAAGGCATCCCCAAGGGAAGAACAAAAAGGTATCGGGTTTATGGTTAATGGTCCTTGGTCCAATGCGCTGGTATCTGATGATACGCCTGACGGGATACCAGGATTTAAGGATATTGAAGCTGCGATAACTGCTGTTAAAGACGGTGTAACTACCCTTAAGGAACTCTGGGGTTAAAAAAAAAGTTTAAGGCTCAATCTTTATCAGGATTGAGCCAGGGCATCATTGCCCTTAATTTCTTACCAACAACTTCAATAGGATGCTCGTTCTCCATGCGCTCCATGGCCTTGAGCACTGGACTGTTTGCCTTACCCTCAAGTACGAACTCCCTGGCAAACTCGCCGCTCTGTATCCGGTACAGGGCTTCTTCCATGGCAAGCCTTGATTCTTCGTTTATGATTTGTGGACCCACAGTCATACCGCCGTATTCAGCAGTATTTGACACTGAATCCCACATGTTGGCAAGTCCGCCTTCGTGAATCAGGTCAACGATGAGCTTTAGTTCATGCAAAGTCTCGAAGTATGCTATCTCTGGCTGGTAACCTGCATCCACAAGAGTTTCGAAGGATGCCTTTATCATGCTGACAGTGCCGCCGCACAGGTCCACCTGCTCACCGAACAGGTCAGTCTCGGTCTCTTCCAAAAACGTGGTCTCAATTACCCCGGCCCTGGTGCAGCCAATACCCCTTGCATAGGCCATTCCTATCTTCCTGGCTTTACCGGTGGCATCCTGGTGTACTGCCAGCAGGCCTGGTACGCCATTACCTTCCACATATGTCCGCCTGACCAGATGCCCCGGACTCTTTGGAGCCACCATGAACACATCTACGTCAGCCGGTGGAACAATCTGGTTGTAATGGATATTGAATCCATGGGAAAATGACAGGGCATTCCCTGACTTAAGATTTGGTGCAATATCATTTGCATATATATCTGCTGCAATCTCGTCAGGTACAAGCATCTGTACAACATCAGCCATTGCTGCTGCTTCTGCCACAGTCTTTACTGTCATGCCGTCAGCTTCAGCTTTTGCCCAGGAACTGCTGTTTTCCCTGAGTCCTACCACTACGTTGAGCCCTGAATCATGCAAGTTCTGCGCCTGGGCATGACCCTGGCTTCCGTATCCAATCACTGCTATGGTTTTACCTTTCAGTACACCGAGGTCGGCATCTGAGTCATAATACATTTGTACCATTTATTATCTCTCCTGTGCTTGAAATTAAATTAATTCTGCTATTTATAAACATTAAGT
>DAOWEE010000171.1 GCA_030638625.1 Methanosarcinales archaeon | reverse complement strand
GGGAAATAGTGGACAAGCAGGTGGTGTTGCTGGCTAACATGAAACCTGCAAAACTTTTCGGTGTGGAGTCCAATGGAATGATTATGGCTGCCGATGAAGAGGGAGCAGTGCTGCTTAATACTGAAAGAAAAGTTGGAAACGGCACCAGTGTAAGGTGAATATTGTAAGGTAGATATGGTAAATATTAAAGAAAGTAAAGAAATAAAGAGAAGATGGGGCTTGACGGATCGGAGGGGATGGATACGATGCCGTTGTTGCCCCAATAGTTATAAATTGGCAATACTTATTCATAATGTTTTCGATTGATTTTTCGTATTTTGATATAAATCATGAAATATTTGCCCAAAAAGAAACGGATGTAAAGATTATAGATATAAATATATACGTTAATAGAACGAATTCAATCATAACGGATTCGGGTGAAATGAATGGATAAAGAATGGAAGATGGATTTTGACATTCCTGACATAGGATCACTGGTGACATTACTGAGTACTGCCATAACTTCGGCTATCATGGGTGTTGGCAGTGTGGTTTACGTGGTTTTGATGATGACCACAGCATATGAAGTAAAGGGGAAGGATTTTCTCATAAGTCTTATGAACCCAGACGCTAACCTGACATTTGAAGCTAACTTTGTACTTGTAGTGGGAACACTTCTTATATTATCGGCAATTTTCTTTTTTATCACAATGATACTGTCAATTTTTGAATTGAATGCAGTTTCACGTAAAGAACGTGGTGGGCGTATCAAAATTGTGTTAATATCTGTCGTAATCTCACTGATATGTTTAGTAGGAGCTTTGCTTTCAACAGTATTGCTGAGGTACTATTACTATTATTAACGAGGCGGTGAAAATGGGCAAATTTACAATTCAAGGTAATATCCGCGAAGTGCCGGTAGTGGAAGAACTGGACGAGTCTAAACAGATAATGAAAGCCAAAATCGAAACCAAGACTCAAAGGGTGTTGTTCCCCTTTACAGCCATCGTGGGCCAGGAAAAAATGAAACGGGCACTCATACTGAACGCTATCAACCCTTCTATCGGTGGCGTGCTTATCAGGGGCCAGAAAGGAACAGCTAAATCCACAGCTGTTCGGGGATTAGCCGAAATACTACCCGAGATTGAGGTTGTATCCGGCTGTACCTATAGCTGCGACCCCCATGACGAAGAAAAATTCTGCTGGGAATGCCAGATACGACAAAAGGAAGGCAGTATAACCACTGAGAAACGTCCCATGAAAGTGGTCGACCTGCCCGTGGGAGCAACAGAAGACCGGGTAGTGGGCAGTCTTGACATTGAGAAGGCAGTGACCCAGGGCATCAGGGCATACGAGCCCGGCATACTTGCAGATGCAAATCGCAGCATCCTGTATGTGGATGAAATCAACCTGTTGGATGATTTTGTAGTGGACGCACTGCTTGATGCGGCTGCCATGGGCATAAATACCGTTGAGCGTGAGGGTGTGAGTGTCAGCCACCCCGCAGGTTTCATAATCGTAGGAAGCATGAACCCTGAAGAAGGTGAACTGAGACCCCAGCTTCTTGACAGGATAGCCCTTCAGGTAGAAGTGGTTGGTATTCCTGACATTGAACAGAGGGTAGAGATTATAGAAGGGCGCAACCGGTTCAATGATGAGCCTGACACTTACAGGAAAGAGTTCCAGACCGAACAGGACCGACTGCATGCCCGCATTGTCAAGGCACAGCAGATGCTGCCAAATGTGGTTACAACCCGGGATAACCTCCAGACCATTGCCGAAATATGTGTGGAGTTCAATGTAGACGGGCACAGGGCAGATATCATGATTGAGCGGACCGGCCGTACCAATGCAGCTTTTGAGGGACGGGACCGGGTGACCAATGAGGACATTGTGGAAGCTGCCGAAATGGTGCTGCCTCACAGGATGAGGAAACGGCCGTTCGAAGAGGAGGAGTTCAGCGTCGAACAATTGAGACGCCTGGTGGATAGATGAACGATAGCATTGCCGGTAGGATGCGGAATAACCTGAAACGAGACTACGGTATCAAGGTATTCCATATGGGTAAACCACTACTGGCAATCAGGATTCCAAAAACCGAGATTGGAGAGTTCAACAAGGACGATACAGATAATATCAAAAAACTACTGGATAAGTTCAGCGACCAGATTCGGCCCGGTGAAGTGGTACATGCTTACATCATGGCCGACCGGTCGCATGTGGTGCTGGACCCGTATGACCTTTTTGGTGAATCTGAACTGAGAAATATATCCAAAATAAAAGCACTTGAAAAGATAAAACCTATCAAAAAACCCCCTGCCTATACAGTGGCACCAACAAAGGTAGAACACAAAACTCCCACACATAATACCCCCACATATTCTGCGCCGGTCAGCTTGACCCCGGTATTTAAGGCACCGGTTCACCTCGCCCCCACTAATAAAAAACATGAACCTGTGACTGAGGAGAAAACACCACAAAAGGTCCTGATTGAAAAATCTGATGAAAAGATTATAAAGAAAATCCTTACTGACTTCACCAGGAACAGAAAGAAAAAACTGGCCACAGGGAACTTGAAAAGTGGAAGGCGGGCTG
>DAOWEE010000382.1 GCA_030638625.1 Methanosarcinales archaeon | reverse complement strand
TGACTTAACAGGAAAAACGATTCTATGCAGGCTGGACCTGAACTCACCCATGACCCCTGACCAGGGCATACTTGACGACAAACGGTTCAGGAGTTCACTGACCACACTTACAGAACTGGAAGATTCGTGTCTGGTACTCATGAGCCACCAGAGCCGGCCCGGCAAAGTGGATTTTACTACCATGGAACCCCATGCAAAGAAATTATCCAGCATGCTTGGCAGGAATGTGAAATACATAGATGATATCTTCGGCTCCAGTGCCATCTCAGAGATTGAAAAACTCGAAAACGGCGACATCCTCATGCTGGAAAATGTCAGGTTCTTTTCAGAAGAAAGCATGAACCGCTCTGCCCAGGAACATGCCAGATCAGTCATGGTACAGCGTCTGTCCCCATTAATGGACTTCTACATGAACGATGCCTTTGCAGTATCCCACCGCTCGCACCTCTCAATCATGGGATTCACCCCTGTCCTCCCCAGCATTGCAGGCAGGCTGATGGAAAAAGAAATTACTTCCCTGAGCCGGGGGTGTGAAGGCAACAGCCGGCCGTGCGTGTACGTGCTGGGCGGTGCCAAGGTGGACGACTCCCTTAAAGTGACCGAACACGTACTTTCGAGTAAAAGAGCTGACAAGGTACTGCTCACAGGAGTGGTGTCAAACATCTTCCTGGCCGCAAATGGCGTGGACATAGGTAAACCCAACATGGAATTCATACAGTCCCAGGGATATGCAGACCAGATACCACTGGCAAAACAACTGCTTGACAGGTTCAATGGCCAGATTGGACTGCCCCTGGATGTTGCACTGAACAAGAACGGCGGACGAGTTGAGGAATCCATTGAAATGTTAAACAAAAACAACAACTCAGACCTGCCCATACATGACATTGGACTGGAGACCATTGTGGCATTCTCAAAAGAAATACAAAATGCCAGGACCGTGATTATGAACGGGCCGGCCGGCGTGTTCGAGAATGAGACTTTCTCCTTAGGTACAATGGAACTGATAGAGGCTGCCGCAGAATCGGATTTCAGCGTCATTGGCGGCGGTCACATAGCAGCCGCATTATATAAAATGGGCATGGAATCCAGAGTTGACCATGTGAGTACCGGAGGAGGGGCATGCCTGGATTTCCTTGCAGGTGAGAAACTGCCTGGCATCGAGGCACTGAAGGACTCGGCTGCACGCTACCGTTAAGGTAGCCCCCAGCGAATCCTTGTTTATTCCGGATTATTTATTCGACCCGAACACCTTTTTAAACAACCCACCGCCTCCAGACTTAGGAGGCGATTCCCTCCTTACCGGCTGATCTGGAGAAGACCGGCGGCCGGACGGTCGTTTGACATCCTTTTGTGACGTCTTTCGATGGCTGGTGGGTTTGGCGATATTCACTGACTCCCCCCCGTGTTTACTTTTGCGCACCCTGATATCCACCAGTATAGGTTGCTCTATATCATTAGAAACCAGCATAGCAACACCTGGCGGGAGTCTCTTTAGTTCCTCCTCCACTTCGCTGCTAACACCTTCCAGCCCCTTGCTAATAGCCTTCAAATCATTCGGATTGGTCATCTTCATGATTATCTGGGTATTGCACTGGCTCAACACATTCTTATCCACCCGGGCCGGGCGCTGGCTGATAACCATCATACCCAGCCCGAACTTACGCCCCTCAGAAGCAATGGTACGCAATATCTCAGTACTCTGGGTCTTATCGAATCCCCGCTCGGGACAGAAATTATGGGCCTCTTCCACTACCAGCATACCAGGAGGTGCATTCCCCATCTTCCTTGCCTCGAACAGGTCACTGCAAAGCTTAGCCACAATCATGGACTGCAACTGTGGAGCCACGCCCTTCATGTCAATGATGGCAGCCCGGCCCCGGCTGAACAGTTCATCCAGGGTGGTAGGTTTATCAGATAGAATATCAACATCCCGTATAGATTCCAGGGACGCAATCACGTTCCATTTCAGTTTACTCTTGCTATTACCTACCTCAAATATGATATCGTCAAGACTATAATGCTCCATCTCGGCCCGGATTTTATTAATAGCTTCGAACAGGATACCCTGCATGTTGCTGGACTTTTCATCAGGAAGTATCTGTATCAGGTCATTGGGTGTAAGGTTCATGCCGTCCAGCCTGAACACTTCATCAGCAGCCGGATTCAATACCTTGTTGGCAGGTGTATACACTGTTATCCTGGAACCATATCCCCTGGGTGATACGTCGAATTTGTTATACAGGTCTGCCTGTTTCCCTGAACCCTGTTCCTTAAGTGAGTGGTATTCCCCATGTGGGTCAATGATAAGCAGCGGCACATCCTGCTCCAGTATCTCTTCCAGTATAACGGCCGCAGTATATGATTTTCCGCTCCCGGTCTTTGCCAGGATACTGCAATGCTTCTGGATGAGGCTGTTCATATCAAGGCTTACCTTGATTTCGTGCCCCTCAAGCAGTCCCATATATACGTCGCCATGGGACAAGCCCAGGGTTGAACGTATCAGTTGATGGTCTGCAGTGAATACCTTATCCCCTGGAATAAAGGGGGTACGTGGCGACCGTAACAGTCCATCGTCACCCCTACTTCCTATCACTGTGGCATCGGCGACAAGATTGCTGTTAGGGCTCTCCACCTTTGCACCACCTGCCAGGTCAGCGGCCTCGTCCAGTTTAAAATCGTCACTGCTGCGGGTCATTGATGTGACCTGGGCAAGTGTCCAGCCATCTTTCTCATGCCATACTTTTACGTAATCCGTACGTTTTACTTCGCTGCTATTGGGTACAGCGAACCTGAAATCGTGGGTCCCTGTTTTTCCAAAGATTATGCCTATCGAATCTTTTGCCAATGTATTTCATCCCCTCATGGATTCTGCTTAATTTTTATGATATGTACAATATATGTATAATTATAGATATATAATATCTGTAATTCATAACATTTATGATGTTATTGCTGATTATACATAGTTAAACTTATATTTGGGTTATGTTAATGATTATACGGTTAGAAAAAATGTCCTCGACGTTACAGGAAACTGCTCTCTTCGGTCGCAGTTGACTTATCTAACAACAATTTGTGAAATTAAAGGGTAAATAATAATGACACAGGATATACTGGAAGAACTGATGGAACTGATAATCAGTTTTAATTCAAAGAAAGGCATCGAAGCAGTGGCTGTTACAAGCCGTGGCGGTGTTAATCTGGCTTCATCAGTCCCGCCAAAGACCAGTCCTGACACGCTGGCAGCCATGAGTTCTGCATTGCAAAATGCGGCTGATATCCTGACTGAACATGTGAATTACAGTTCTGCTGAGCGCGTGGTCATTGAATGTGAACGCAGTAAAATTGTAATTGTAAGTGCAGGTCTAAAAGCACTGCTGGTAGTGCTCGCCAGTGAAAATACAGCCCTTGGCCCGTTATTTGTGGATATAAATGCTCTTGCCCACCAGGTCGAGGAATTACTGGCAGGTTGTTGACCCTGTCGTGTTGCAGCAAAGATTATTTGCAGTTTGAACTGAATCCATATCCAGAGATGATACAGTAAATGGCTGGAATTGTTAACATCGACGGCCCGGAACAAAAGGAGTGTATTATTCCTTACGAACTCTCGTCTGACATGGATGCTAAGGTAAAAAAAGCAATGCATGAAGACGTCAGTCCAGCCGCATTACTGTTTAAAGTGCTTGCAGACCCGGTAAGGCTAAGAATTCTCAAGGCGCTGGAAATATGCGATTTGTGCGTGTGCGTACTCGTGGAGATTACCGACTATAAGTATCCTGCCTTGTCCTATCACCTTAAACTGCTAAAAGATGCAGAATTGGTTGAATCAAAACGTGAAGGCAGTTTCCAGACGTATTACCTTACAGAAAAGGGTCACAAGACTGTGTCGTCCATGGACAGCCTGTTTAAATAATTAAGCCAGTATCACACTTGATACAATTACCTGAAAGTTCAATTAAACCCCTGTTTATCAAGTATCACCGGCAACGGGGCATGTGTCCATGGCCTGTTGTCCTGCCATTTTTTTATCCAGTCTTCAGGCATGACCAGGCTTAATGCAGCCATATCGCCTAAGTAAGCACCCAGTAAAGACGGCCTGATATCCACATCTGCTGAGAGAATGGGAAACGACCGGTAAAACTCCTCTTCTATACCGGGCAGCAAAATATCAATATTGTTCATGAACACGCTACCCCCTATCACAAAAACCTCTGTGTCCAGTATGGCATTAATGGATGCCAGTCCCCTGGCAAAGTTCCTGAGGGCCCTGCTGATTATCTCGTTAGCCTTACCCTCGCCGCTGCGGAAAGCCCTGAACACATCTTCAGCCGTCCTGCCCCCCCCGTAATCCCGGGCAATCGCTACTCCGGATACCAGGGATTCCATATCCCCGAAATTACCGCACCCACACTGTGGCCCGTCCTCTACCAGGTAAATGTGTCCGATATGAGGTGCATTGCCGTTCTTACCATGAATCAGCCTGCCGTCAACATAGGCACCGCCGCCAATTCCCGTACTCCATGTGACATATACCACATTGTCCTCACCCCTGCATGCTCCGAACAGCCGTTCAGCCTTAACTGCAGCCACAGCGTCATTCTCTATCTTCAAAGTACTCCACCGCCCGGACAGGACTGCTTCCAGTGGTATCCGGGTCCAGTTGTTGGAAATGATATTCCTGTCTTTTGCAAGCCCACCACACAGATTAGGTGCCGCCAATTGAATAATACCGTCTTCTTTCACAAAAGGACCGCAGGAACTCACACCCGTAGCCATAATATCATCCGGTTGAACTCCTATTTGCTCACAGGCATACTCCAGCAGGAAATCAACTTGCTCTGGTATTGCAGTATGGCTGCCTTCCAGCCTGACCTCCTGGAAAACCTTAACTGAAATCCCTTTAAAGTTTGCCAAGCTCACGGTTATTTTTGTGCCGCCAATATCAACACCTGCCAGATACGGCCCCGTCATAATATATTACTCCTCTTGCACCTAAAAATCCATTAAATCTCATAGTTCGGCGGTACTCCCAGCACCAGCACCTTTGAATTACGAAGTACCTTTTCGGTGACACTGCCCGCCAACTTCTTAAGTCCGGTCTTTCCATGCGTGCCCATGATTATTCTTTCCACGCCCTTTATCTCTGCAGTCTCAATGATCTGGTCTGCCGGGTCCCCACCTTCGATGATAGTAGTTAAGCTACCTTCATCCAGACCATCGTTTATCATTGATTCCTTATAGACCTGTAACAGTTTCTCGGCCCCTTCCTCCATCCACTTTTTCCTTTCCTGGCCAGAGGAAGCTATCACATGCAACAACACAATATGAGCCGAGTGTTTTTTGGCAATCCTCAAAGCGACCAGAGCCGCCTTTTTTGAATATTCAGACCCATCAATGGGGAGCAATATTTTCATCGAAATTGACTGGTTGTCTGTAATATTTAAAACATATGAAGTAATACTGGATGTAATACACTGGCTGTCATACAATGGGTGAAACAACAATGAAGTACGAAAAATTCAAGAAAATGGACAAAAAAGACCATTCCCAGGTCACCCGGCTTTTGAAGCAGACTACACACCTAACGGCCCGGGAATGGGTTATTGCCAGGCTCTGTGCCGATTTCAAGAACGCACAGGGACGCAGTGAGATGACCTGGATTGGCCAGAACCTGCCCGAGCTGGTGCCTTTTTGCAATGAACCTTATTCAAGACAGGAAGTATCCAATGCCCGCGCATCGTTCAAGAAAAAACTGGAGCGCTCGGGCACTACGTTGTTCTATTCATATTACAGCGGACTCATAACCAAGAACGAGATGCTGGACATCATACATACCATCACCACGAATATAGGCGTCATGCTGGATATGGAAGATGAACATACTGGCGACAAGCATTCCGAAGATGTGCAGGGTATGATGGTTGAAGTACTGCGCCGCATCAATGAGGAACTTGAAGCATAAGCTCTCTCAATTTATCCCGCCCCATATTGATAATCTGCTGATGGTCAAAGGCCAGTGGCGGCAGGTCATCAAGGTCGAACAATGCCACATCCTGTGCATCTGAGGACGCCTTCGGCGTGCCCTGCCCCAGTGCAGCAAAGCAGATACTAACAGTATGACCCCTGGGGTCACGGTCAGGGTCAGAGAACACCCCGACCAGTCCCTTTAATTCAACATCAAGCCCGGTCTCTTCATTGGCTTCACGCATTGCAGCTTCTTCCACGGTCTCACCGACCTCCACGAACCCGCCTGGAAGTGCCCACTGGCCCTGGTACGGAGGATTCCTGCGCCGTATCAGGACGAGTTTCTCACTTTGTACGATCAGGATGTCCACGGTCAGTAGGGGTGTAACTGGTTTACTCATCTTGCTACCTCCGGCCCAACTATATCTCACTTACTAATTGGTCCACAAATTGCTTCAGGAAAATGTTGCGCTCCCCAGCCAGACGGCGGGCCGTGGAGGTATGCATGGAACCGGGCAGATGTATCAGTTTTGAGAGAATGTGGTCCAGTGCATATTCATTCCCGTCCAATTGCCTGTGCTCTGCCAGGGGGTCACTTGAATGGTACAGTTGACGGTCCATTGCGCCCGAGTATGCGAATGTCATGGCCGCACCTAATGCCCCGGAAATATCCAGTCTGTCTGCGTCCTGCAGTATCCTGGCTTCCAGGCTGTCCGGCGTTACCCCCGAACTGTAGCGGTGGTGCTCTATTGCATACACCACGGCAGGTATTTTTTGTGCAGGGAAGCCTGTCGCCGTGAGTATACCGGGCGCCAGTTGTGCGGATATGATAGCATGGTCAGCGCCTGGGTCCTTGAACTCGGCAGGGCGCCCTATGTCATGTAACAGGGATGCAGACTCCAATATCTCATGGTCGCCCCCTTCAATGTTGCCAATATGGATGCACAGGTTCCTGACCCGCAGGGTATGGGTGATATCATGACCTGCGCAGGGTGCGCTTTCCAGCATATTTCGGACCGATTTTTCAATCTGCATCATCAAATCAGACATTTTCTTCACCATATTATAGATAACACACTTATTGAAATACCTGATTATGCTACTGGAAAATATAATTGACTATGTGAAAAGTGAACTGTGAACTGTGAAAGTGAGTGAATATGGTTAAATCTTTACCGTTAAAATTATTCATAAAATTGTATCAAAATAAATATATATGAGATTGGTGATACTTGTTATCCCCATCAAAATTTTTGATGAACCTATGGGTGTGTGACTTGCATGAGTAAAAAAGATAAATGTAAAGAGTTAATGTCGAAATTTTTCGGTCCGGCATCGTCTAAAGTCGTTGATAATATGAGTGAAGACGAATGTGTAGCCATATGCAGGGAAAAAGTTAAAGGATTTCTTGGCGAAGAAAAGGCAAAGGAATTTGATAATATTTAAAATGAGAGAATAAATAAAACACGTACGGGAGTATAGGAATATGAAACAATTTAATCTTATTTGGATGCAGGGCCAGACCTGTGATGGGGACTCGATGTCAATCATAAATGCAACAGAACCTGACTTTTTGGGTTTCTTAAAACGCAATGACATTAACCTGTTATATCATCCAACACTAAGTCCAATGTATGGCAACGAAGCGCAGGAATTATTTGACAAATGCCTGAGCGGGGAAATTCCAATCCAGATATTTGTTTTTGAAGGTTCAGTTCCGAATAAAGCGGGTTTTGGTGATTTCTTTGAAATGGAAGATGTCAGGACCATGGTCGCCAACTTTGCTTCAAAGGCAATGCTCACGATAGCCGTGGGAACATGTGCCGCTTATGGCGGAGTGCCGGCAGCAGCACCCAATGAGACCGAAGCCACAGGACTGCAATGGAACAACTATGAATTTGGCGGTCTGCTTGGCGAGGATTTCATGACAACATTAGGATTGCCTGTAGTAAATATTCCAGGATGTCCAACACATCCTGATTGGGTTTTG
>DAOWEE010000001.1 GCA_030638625.1 Methanosarcinales archaeon | reverse complement strand
CACTCCACCGTAATCCACGGTAGCTTCATCACCCTTGATACTGATTATCTTTGCAGGAATTGCATAGCACATTTTTCATCACCCTACTCTTCATCTGCGACTTGAATTATGAGGTTAACCACTTCGTTCTTGATTGTTTGTATCCTGTTCATAAGCTCATCACTCAGTTTATCAGAAAATGCATTGATCTGTTTGACTTTTATCCCGACTACTGCAATCGTCTTCAAATCTTTAGAGTATGCCCTGAGTATGGCAGCTGTCTGTTCAACACCAAAATCGTGCTGTGAAACCAGTGACAACTCTTTTGACAGGTCATCCTCACCAATCAGGACCACGTCTCCAATATCAGTTTCTGAGTGGACAGCATCCACTATAATCAATTTATCATTCTCTTCAACATAAGATATCAGGTCAAACCCGATAACCCCAAGTTCAAGCAACTCAAAACCCCTTAATCTGGGTTCGTCTTTTAATTCATTATACAGGAATGGGCCAATTCCATCATCTCCACCCAACAGATTCCCAATGAAAACTACTTTGGTTGACATTTAGTAAAATAAGTAAAATGTAAGTATGTAAATATACCTGATTCATTCCTGGCAGTACATAAAGTATAACTTTATGCAGTCGAGTAAATCCGACCGTAGGGAGGTTTTTCTCGTCATTTCAGGTATACTTACAAACTTGAAATTGGTTTTTAGTGCGAGTGCTCAATGAAGATATGTTTCTTCTTGCTACCCACAGCATGTATGGAACACGAGATGCAGGGGTCAAAACTTCGCACGATATGCCCTGCTTCCAATATGCTTTCCTTATCCTTCAGTTGAACCCCTATCAATGCCTGCTCGACTGCACCCTTTTGTCCGTCTGAATCAAGAGGCGCACAGTTGAACGTGGTTGGAGTAATTATCTGGTAGCTCTTAATAACAGAGTTTTCGATATTTACCCAATGTCCAAGGGCACCCCGTGGCGCTTCTGCAAGTCCTACTCCCTGACCGTCTGTAATTTCAGGGAATTCGGAGTAGAACGGCTTGGTAATGTCAATCTCGTCAACCCATGCTATCAATTTCGGGAGAATTAACAGGCATTCATGTAGTCTCGCAAGTGTTCTTGTAAACGTATTTACTCCAAAAGTATTAACGAGGTCAGTTATCAACGGGTCTTCATTCACTATCTGTCGGGCCAGTGGCCCAACTTCGACAACCTTTCCGCCATATCTTGCTGCTTTTAACCATGAATATGCCCCATCCTTGTGCGGAATCGGTTTGGTTACCCCTTCTTTTGGATTCCTTGGCTGTTCCTCGTTTTCATAATACGAATAGCTTGTGCCCTCTGTGACTTTGTCAATATCCAGTTCAGAGTATATTCCGTTCTCAACATAACCAGGCTTGAATAACCATGAATCATCGCTCTCATGTCCAAATCCATACGCAAGGAAGTTTTGCGGACTTCCTTCACCCATTTCATGAAGACCCAGGTCCTGACCAGCTTTGACAAATAATCCTACATCGCTGTCCCTGAACCGCTCGTCATTCATCAGTCCCAGCACGTCATTGACAGATTTTACCCTCAGCCAGTCTTCAACAGTGACACCATTCAGGATTTCCTTTTCAATAAATTCCTTTACTTCCGAGAGGATACTGATCACTTTGTTAATCTCGATCTGTTTCGGGAAACACGTAACTCCACCAGGCACGGCGTGCATGGGGTGCGGGAACTTCCCGCCGAATGTTGCAACCACGCTGTGCAGGGGTATTCTTGCTTCTTTTAAGATTGCTTTTAAGTGTGGGCTCTGTAATGGGTCAAATCTTTTTACAATTTCAGGATAGAGTTCATAATCCTTGTATGCCTGGTTCACCAGGTCAGGTCCCCACATGAAATAGAAATGTGTTGCATGGCTGACAATGGTATTGGCACCAAGGACAATATCCCGTATCAGCTGTGCATTCCTGGGAGCCTTGAAACCTGCTGCAGCTTCGATTGCATAAGCACCTGCGGTTCCATGGGAAACCGGGCATACACCACATGCACGCTGTGACAGTCTCATGGCATCGAATGGTTTTCTTCCGATGAAGATATTCTCAAGTCCCCGGTATACGAATCCCAGACACTTTGCATCCTCTATTTTGTTATTATCATCGACAGTAAGCTCGATTGCGAGGTCACCCTCAATCCGGTTAAGTGGGTCAATGACATGTGTGTGGCTCATTTATGCATCCCTCCCAAGTATTTCATTCCTTGTTTTTATTTCAACCCTCAGATCTTCAGGCAGGTTTAGTGTTTCTTCATCGAACGGCATCATGTTCTCCGGGAATCCTGGGTCGCAGCAGCCAATGCACGGTGACCCGCTTCTTGTGCAGGTTGAAACACCATTCCACAGCCGGATGTTGCAATCTGCATTCGTGGTTCTTCCTTTACAGCCAAGTGAGGCTGCCAGGCAACCGGTTTTGGTAAAATCTTTTGCCCAGAGTGCATGTTCGTGATATTCATTATGCTTGCATCCCCTGTGCACTTTTTCTTCAAAGAAGTCCAGAGGACGGTTATATTTGTCAAGATGAATCGCTCGTCCCATCCTGAAGGATTGAAGTGTCCCCAAAACCCAATCAGGATGTGTTGGACATCCTGGAATATTTACTACAGGCAATCCTAATGTTGTCATGAAATCCTCGCCAAGCAGACCGCCAAATTCATAGTTGTTCCATTGCAGTCCTGTGGCTTCGGTCTCATTGGGT
>DAOWEE010000373.1 GCA_030638625.1 Methanosarcinales archaeon | reverse complement strand
CATTCCATCGAATACTGTCGATCTCCAGTTATCAAGGAACACTGTCCCGCCAAGGGCCAGTCCTGTCAGGGGACCGCCAAACTTTGCACATGCCCAGACATTATCCATACCGTTACGAAGACCTGATTCGGCCTTTCTCACGATATTCCCTGAGAATGCAGCATTTAATCCGCATCCGAAAGGCTGGTGCTGGAACTCACGTTCTGCTCCGTAATGTACATCACCAGTTGATGAACCTATTGCACCAGCAGTAACTCCCCACAGGAATGCCAAAAGCGGCAGTGGGAAGGGATGTGCCATAAAGTGGTCCATTATGTATGAAAATGATACAATACAAAACACAGCTATATATCCATGTGCCATTATTACCGGCATATGCCCGAGTACCATGTCCATATACACTGGCTGTTTAAATCGTTTCTGACTTGCTGTCCGTCCCATGTGGGCAGTTATAGAGAATATTCCAAGAATTATTGCAGCTACAAATGAGCCGATTGCAATCGCAAAAAATATTGACATATCCTTTGCCATTAAAACGCTAGCCACTGTTGCTCCGGAAGCACACCAAAGCCCGTATGCTGGTGGTTCACCGGATATGGCCTTGTTAAAGATCCTATGTGGAAAATTCATCTGTGGGGCCAGTTGCACCTGTGAGTTCGGATTACTCTGCGAACCAACATCAGACTCAAGGTCTTCTGCCGCACCGGCTATAGTAGCCAGTGCCCCGGTTAGTGCAACAATGCCCATATCCATTACTATTGGATCAACCATTGTTCTATCCATCCTCCTATACTTTATATAAATATTAACGGTGACATTAAATCACATAATAATTTAATTACATCACCATTTATGTTCAAAAACTAGTATGGACTAGTTTATAGTGCATTACCAGATACCACATATAAAGTTTTCTAAATTAACATGCAGTGAACGATTTGAGGAGTAATAGTTTCACTATACATTAAAAAAAAGTAGAAAGGAATTTAATAAAATCCTTCTATGTCCCAGTTTCCCAGGCTTCCATATAATTAAACTGGTGGGGTTTAATTTTATCAATTGAAATACCCAGAGCTTCAAGTTTCAGGTTTGATATCTTTATGTCAATAATCTCGGGTACAGGATGTACTCCCGGCTCCAGTTTGTTCTTGGCAATGAACTTGACGCACAAAGCCTGGTTGGCAAAACTCATGTCCATGACCTCAGCAGGATGCCCGTCTGCAGCTGCGAGATTAACCAGCCGTCCATCAGCCAGTACATTTATCCGGCGACCGCCCAGGTCATATTCCTTAATGTTGTTGCGCACTGTTTTGACAGACAAAGCCATCTCTTCCAACTGTTCGAGGTTTATTTCAACATTGAAATGTCCTGAATTTGCAAGAATAGCACCGTCCTTCATGACTTCAAAGTGTTCTCTGGCTAAAATATCAATATTCCCTGTAGTAGTAACAAAGATATCCCCAATTGCTGCTGCATCTATCATGGGCATGACACGGTAACCATCCATCTTTGCTTCCAGAGCACGTATAGCATCTACCTCTGTTACAATAACATTGGCACCAAGACCATCTCCCCGCATGGCAGCACCTCGACCGCACCATCCGTATCCTGCTATCACCACGTTCTTACCAGCTACAAGCAGGTTGGTAGTGCGGATAATACCGTCCCAACTGGACTGCCCTGTCCCGTAACGGTTATCAAAAAGGTATTTGGTCAATGCATCGTTCACAGCAACTACCGGCACCTTAAGTGCACCGTCCTGTTCCATGGCTTTAAGCCTGTGCACACCTGTGGTAGTCTCTTCACAAGAACCCAGGATGCTGGGAATAAGGTCTTTGCGGTCAGTATGCAATTTAAAAATCAGGTCTCCACCATCATCAATGGTAATGTCTGGATTACGGTCAAGCACCGCATCAATGGCATCATAGTATTCCTTATCTGAGCAGCCGTACCGGGCAAAACATGAAATGTTCTCTCTGGTATCCAGAGCCATTGACACATCATCTTGCGTGCTCAATGGATTGCAGCCGCAAATTGCCACTTCTGCTCCACCGGCAGCCAGAGTCTCAACAAGTACAGCGGTCTTTGCCTCAACATGCAGGGCCATTCCAACTCTATGACCAGCGAGAGGTTGTTCCTTTTCAAATTCTTCCCGTATTTTTGCCAGTACAGGCATGTGATTACGTGCCCAGTCAATCTTCATGTTTCCTGATTCTATCAAGTCTGTTTGCATTTGTAAGTCTCCTAAATAATTAATTTGACTATTCTTTGACCCTCTGAATAAGTCTTGCTGCGGAGTCGGCAGCCTGTTCCATAACTTTCTCCTGGTTCATGGATACTATCATACCATCTTCCATTAACACCTTTCCGTCCACGATAGTGGTCCTGACATCTGAGCCCCTTGCAGCATATACAAGGTGTGATTCCAGGCCATGGTTAGGTAACAGGTGAGGTTTTTGCATATCAACTATAATAATGTCGGCAAGCATGCCTGGCTTTAATTGTCCTGCAGGGATTTTGAGGGCTTTCGCACCATTTACTGTGGCCATCTTCAATACCTGGTGTGCAGGCAGGGCAGTGGGGTCCGTGGAATTGACTTTATGCAGCAGGGCTGCAGTCTTCATTTCACCGAACATGTCCAGGCTGTTGTTGGATGCACATCCGTCCGTACCCAGCGCTACATTGGCACCTCGGCTCAATAGCTCAGGCACAGGCGCTATGCCTGATGCCAGTTTCATGTTACTTACAGGGCAGTGTACTATGTTAGTTCCTCTTTCGGCCAGGATATCCATATCGCCAGGTGAAAGCCATACACAATGGGCAGCCAGCACGTCAGGTCCAAGAAAACCCATTTCATCCAGTAAATGGATACTGCACATTGAATATTTTTCTTTCATTTCAAGCAATTCTGCTTTTGTCTCAAGTATATGGATATGCAACCCGGTATTATCGGCTTCTGCCAGTGTATTCACTTTGTTCAGGAACTCCCGGCTGCAGGTATTTGGTGCATGTGGGCCGTACATAGTGGTTATCCTGCCATCTGCGGCGTTGTTCCATTTACTGGCAAAACGACTGCCTTCAGCCAGTTCCGCACTCCCTTTTTCGGCATCGAACAATTCAATCATGCCGTATGAAAGGGATGCCCTTATACCTGATTCTTCTACTGCCCTGGCTGCCTGGTCCATAAAAAAATACAT
>DAOWEE010000305.1 GCA_030638625.1 Methanosarcinales archaeon | reverse complement strand
GGACACAGTCGACAGCACTGGTGTTACTGGTGCTGTAAGTGTCATCATTTTGCAGGTATTTGACGCCGTGGATGTCCTGTTTGACTGATAAGTGACATTCGGTACAGTTCAGGCTGCCGTTGTGCAGGTCTTTTATTCCTGTTGTGACCGGGTAAGTGCCATCATGGCAAACGGTACAGACTGTGGAGTTCTCAACTGCGAAGTCGGGTTTGCTGAGACTCACGTTATGCATCCAGCCGCCGTTGTGACATGAAGCGTTGGTACAGTTGGGGGAGGTGCTGCCTAAGTTAGTAGCGTTTAAGCTGTGTTCGGGTACGCTGGCGTTGAAGGTCGGGTTGAACATAGCAACAGTGAAGTTAGTATTAGAATCCTGGTGGCAATAACTACAGTTAACGCCGCCATCCCAGGTTCTAAGATCTGTTCGCGTCTTACCGTAATGAGACGCAAGTGAGATTGTAGTATTATATGTATCTGTGCCTTCATTGAATGATACCTGCATCTCTGACATATTATGGCAATACAGGCATGAACTGGTATTATCAGACGCATTTGATGCTGCTTTAAGATCTGTACCATTGACAAAATGTTCATAAACTCCAGGTGCAGTGCTCACGTTATTGTAAGGTGAAGTACCATTGTGACATTCATAACAGCTGTATGGGGTTTCAAACCTGTCTCCCATACCTGAGGTTACATATCCTGCACTGTCATGGCATCCCCAACAGATACTATTGTTGGAATTACCTGTTGTGGTATTAGCAACATCAGACATATTGCTGTTGAGTTGTCTGTGAATGGAAAGACTGCTATTTAATGCACTTACATCAACATACCTCGTAGCATATGGTTTGTTAACATCATGGCAACTGATACAATCAGGACCGCCGCCATTAGTGATATTGACATCATGGAAATCAATAGGCTGAACTCCACCAACTACATGGCAGTTCCAACAGTCACTTGCCAGGGCACTAGCGTTAGTGTGTGTAACAACAGCTGGAGCAGTGCTGGTGACATTCATTGGATAGCCCCAATAAGCACTATCAACGAAGATACCCACACTGAGATTAGCACCAAGGTGACATATTCGGCAATCTGTGGTGTTGGGTAGAGTGTCGATTGTCTGGGTCCATCTATATGGTTTCATTGTACCGTCGTCAGCAGCCCATAATACCTCAAAGGCATAATAACCACTGGAATTATTACTAGCACCTACGCCGTGACAGGTACCGGCGCCAGTAGCATCATTATAGGCATAACAACTGGAAGGTGTGCTGACATTACTTTCTGAACTAAAGTACAGGCTCATGTTGGACACTCCAACCTCTGCATTTGAATTGTTAATGTGGTTGAAAACACGAGGTCGGGTGCTGTTGATATCTGATCTGAGATTTATATTATTCCCAAATGGACCTGAAGAACCATCATAGTGACATTCCTCACAAATCTTGGAACCGGCATCATCTACTGTACCCATTACAGTAGTTTCTGCGTGGCAGGCATAACAACCTTCATTATCCTGGGACTGCTGACCTACTTGATCAATATAATCAATACCATCGCCTTCCCAGTCAAAACCCCATGTATGAATATCATTAGCAGATGAGATATTTCCATCATGTAATGAATCACTACTCCCGTGACAATTGATACAAAAACCAGTACTCTTGTTCACTGGATGCCTTATCTGGGTAGCATTGCCCCATGATGGAGCGTTGGTAGTGTTCTTGTGACATAAGGTACAATCTGTTGTGGGTTGAACAGCACTGATATTTACAGTTGACAGGTTTGCATAGTGGGAAACATTGGATAAATCTGTCTCAGCACGACTCCCGTTGATGGGTTCAATATGTGGCGTAAGACTGTTGTTGTGGCATGATGCTGAACAATTGTAACTGGTTATTATGTCAGTGAATAAATCCAGTCCTGCTGGTATATGTTCAATAACATCAGGTATAGGATCGTCAAATGTACTACCCGTTGGTGTACCATTTACGTGACAATCACCATCAGTACAGTCGAGTGGGAATGTTGTATTGGCAGGATTGCTGGCACTAAGCGGATCTGATGGGTGTTTGAGCGGCTGGCTACCATTACCGTGACAGGCCCAGCAGGCTTTACTAAGATTATAGGTGAGACCGGTTGCGGACTGATTACTGTTCAAGTTTGCATGGACACTCTGGTTCATAGCACTCTGATTTACATCTGGCATGGCTCCAATCTTGTCACCGTGACAGGCAACACAATCCGGACCACCGTCTGAAGCGTTGATGACACCCTGGTCGTGCAGCGTAGTGGTTCCGACAATGTGACATCCGTAGCAGTCACCATCTAGTGCATGGGATATCTGGGTTGCATTGAACTTTGTGCCATTTGCGGTCTGGTGACAATACACACAACCCTGTGACCCGCCAGCCCAACCGACTGTGTCTATTACATTATGACTGTCACTTGCACTATCTGTCAGGTTCTTAACATAATGGGCAACAACGTTAGTGGCACCACTTGGCATATTAGACATGTTAGTAGTTCCACCCTGTACAGTCTGGTTGTTAACGGTCACATCGGTCAGACTGTGACAGAACTCGCAGGTTATGGTACTATTGGTCCGCACATACTGAGTATCAGCACTTGATGCGTGGGAAGTGATGTTTATGCTCATGCTGGCGTTGCCATGACAATCAGTGGCATTGTCACATGATTTTGGTGGATAGAGTGTTACATTGTATAAATCATGTGCCGCCTGGTCCGGTTCAGTACCGTCCCCGTGGCACAACCAACAGGCCTTGGAAGCATTAGATGAAAGTGGTGATGTATTGGTCGCATCAAAGTTCAGGTTAGCGTGGCCTGACGCCGTGAATATCTCCACATCAACCGGCTGGCTGCTTTCATTGTGACAGCTGGATGAAAGACAATCGGGGCCGCCTGCGCCTGCGGATATGTTGGTGGAGTGGAATGTGGGTACATCTGCATCATTGGACTGATGGCAAACGATACAATCAGTGGTTGGATTATGGGTTACGGCATCATCATGACAACCGGTACACCGTGAACGGTTCCAGGCAAGAGTGCCGTATGTTTCAGATGAGTTGCCGGGTGCCAGTCCTGAGTGGTTATCAGCCGCATGGAAATCCGTATTAGTATAGCGTGCGCCTGGTGTGCCAGTCAAGGCCGTCACTGTGGCAGATGCATTCATGTGACAGGCGTCGCAGGTCACATTACTGGTGGCATTACCGTGTGCACCGCCCCAGCTATTGGAACTGATAGTGTATTCGTGGCATGCATTTTCACAGTAATTGTTATTGTTTGAGGTATAAGCAAAACCTGGTATGGATAGATTATTGTGTAAATCATTTACCGGTAAACTGCCTTCTTCATGGCAGAAGTCCGTACAGTTGTCGGGTGTAGTGCTGCCGCCATAGGCATGCAGATTGGTACTTGTAGACAATCCGTAATTAGTCTGGTTGGTTGCATCATTGTGGCAGTTCAGGCAGTACTGAGCTGTGGTCGCATCCCCTGTGGGAAGTTCATTTTTGTCACCATAGTG